>JAYGDH010000553.1:0-4332 GCA_046583055.1 Pirellulaceae bacterium
GGTCCTTATCGTCGGCCGGGTCCTTATCGTCGGCCGGGTCCTTATCGTCGGCCGGGTCCTTATCGTCGGCCGGGTCCTTATCGTCGGCCGGGTCCTGGGGTGGGACTGGCTCAGGCTCCTTGATGTAATTCAGCTTGCGCTCGTTGTAATATGCCTGGATTTGCTCTTCGGTGATAGCTGCCTTGGCGGCCTTGAGGGCTGGTTGATAGAAATCTTCATCGCGATCGAGATGGATGTAACCGAAGTCGATTTGTTCGGGATAGCGAAAGCCGGGAGCCAGGTGATTGGGGTCGAAAGGAAAGGGGTCCTGGATACTGTTCTGGTGTAGCGAGAAAAAATTGCTGGAAGCTTTGGCGCTGGGCAACTCGGAAATCTTGTCCAGGTACTGAACGGCATTGAGTTCCAGGTATTCGACTTCTATTTGTCGATTATTACGTTGGTGCAGGGTCCAAAGGTCACTGGGAAAGGAGACGCCGGACGCACCGCTGGCGGCAAGGCGATGGAACATGTGGTGAAATGTCAGCTCTCGTCGTATTTGGTCGTAGAACTGCAACTCGGTCATCTGTCCGTCTGTGGCTGAATGCAGGGCGACAAGCAACTCACCTTCCAGTCGATTCAGGAACCTGGATCGTGTGATCTGGATGCCAGCTTCTTTATCGGTGCCGGGATTGGAGAAATTTTCCAGGTAGTCATCGATCATCTTGTCGGTGACTACAATTCCCAGTTCCTTTGCCTTTTGCTCCACCAGCAGTAAGGCGACCTGGAACCGGTCTCCGGTGTCACGGTTCAGGGGCATGACCGAGGGGGCCACTCCGAGGTTTACAGGTTCGATATTGGCGAGGACCCGGTGCGCCAGGATGTGTTGGTTACGTAAACGGAAGATTTCATTTTCTGTGACAGTTTCAGTGCCACTAAAAAAACGGCTGACATGCCACCAGGGTTTTTTGAGGTTCCATTCCGCCACATCGGCGTTTGTGCCACCACCGCCCTGGGCGCCTTGGTAGCTTTGCAGCGAGGGGCCGACCGTAAAAACGACCAGGATGAGGATACCGAAGACAGCCAGAAAGCTGCGTTGGTGGTTACGAAAAAATCCAAATGGATCCAGCTTTTGCATAGTTCTTTATCCTGATCGGCGGAGTTAATTCATGTGTCACGGCCTTGACAGGCTACTAGGTGTCGTATTATTGAATTGTCAGGGGACGATCCCTGTGAAAACCCATAATTTTAGGAGTCCGTCCGGTCAATACAATGCCAGTTCCTGAGCTGTGAGCCCTGCCTAACCGGAAAAATTTGGTGTTGGCAGCAGTATAAATTGGTGTTGGCAGCAGTATAAAGTAGTAGGCGGCTGTGGTAATTCCTTGTTTTCTGGTGGGGAGGGCCGCTTCTGCTGGACGATGCTAAAGGGCGTGAGGGTGTTGTACAAGGTGTCTTGAGGAGTCATGTGTAGCGAAGAATTTGGTTGAGTAGTCGTTAGAGTTCGCCCATTTCACCCAGTTGGACGTGTTTCCAGGTGGCGAGACGGCTCCGGTGGTAATTGCAGAAAAATCAGAACGGAATGATTGGATGGCTAAAAAGTCTGCTAAATCCGAGGGTAAATCTTTGGTGATCGTTGAATCACCGGCGAAGGCCCGTACGATCTCGAAATATTTGGGCAAGGGATATGAGGTCGAGGCAAGTATTGGCCACATTCGTGATTTGCCTCGAGGTGCGAAGGAAATTCCGGAAAAATACAAGGGCCAGGACTGGTCTTACCTGGGAGTGAACGTCAACGAGGGCTTTGACCCGGTCTATATTATTCCGGCGGAAAAAAAATCCCACGTTGCGAAGTTGCGCAAGTTGCTCAAGGAATGTAACAAGCTGTACCTGGCGACGGATGAGGATCGTGAAGGGGAGGCCATCAGTTGGCATTTGCAGGAGGTTCTCAAGCCAAAAGTTCCCGTCCGGCGTTTGGTGTTTCACGAGATTACCAAGGAGGCAATTCAGGATGCGTTGAACAACACGCGGGCGATCGACGAGGGCCTGGTGAGTGCCCAGGAAACGCGTCGGATCCTGGATCGCCTGTACGGTTACGAGGTGTCCCCGTTATTGTGGCGCAAGATAGGTCCCAAGCTTTCAGCAGGTCGCGTGCAGAGTGTTGCTATTCGTCTGATTGTCGAACGAGAACGATTGCGATGTGCTTTCGTGGACGCAACCTACTGGGATCTGGTCGGCCTGTTCTCCGTCGGTTCTGGTGATTCTCAGGATGGTTCTGCTGGCCAGTTCAAGGCGACGTTGGTATCCGTGGATGGACGACGACTGCCGGTGGGCAAGGATTTTGACTCGGCCACTGGTCAACTCAAAAATCCTGATCTTTGCCTGATGGATGAAACCCAGTCGCAGGCCCTGATGGAACGAGTGCAGGGAGCGGAGTTCCGGGTTGCCAGCCTGGAAGACAAGCCGTACACGACCAAGCCGGCGGCTCCCTTCACGACCAGCACGATGCAACAGGAGGCTAATCGCAAGCTTGGTTTTACCGCGACGCGAACGATGCGAGTGGCGCAAAGTCTCTACGAGAATGGTTATATCACTTACATGAGAACCGACTCGACCAACCTGGCCTCGATCGCGATTGATGCGGCTCGAAAACTCGTGCTGTCGGAATACGGTAATGAATACCTGCCGGAGGGGCCGCGAACTTACGTGTCGAAGGTCAAGAATGCCCAGGAGGCTCATGAAGCGATACGTCCGGCAGGCGATCCGTTCATGTTGCCGGAAAAGATCAAGGGTGATCTGTCGGATGACCAGTACCGGTTATTTGAACTTATCTGGAAACGGACGATTGCCAGCCAGATGACCGATGCTCGCGGGCACCGGATCATGATCACGATTGAAGGGGACGGTGCGGTATTCCAGGTCAGTGGCCGTACGATCGATTTCCCGGGATACCTGCGGGCTTACGTGGAAGGTTCAGATGATCCCTCGGCGGAACTGGCTGACAAGGAAACCATTCTGCCGTCGATGGAACTGGAGCAACGGTTGGACTGTCATGAACTGGAGCCGAAAAGTCACACCACGCAACCGCCCTCACGCTACAGCGAGGCCTCGTTGACCCGTGCCCTGGAGGAAAGAGGCATTGGTCGTCCCAGTACCTACGCGTCAATTATCGAGACCATTATCGGGCGCGACTACGTTTTCAAGAAGAACAATTCCCTGGTCCCGACATGGGTAGCGTTTTCCGTGGTGCGGCTTCTGGAAGAACACTTGCCGAACCTGGTCGATTATCAGTTCACGGCTGAGATGGAAAACTTCCTGGATGCGGTGAGCCGCAAGGATGCCGAGCCACTGAAGTACCTGGAAGAGTTTTACTTTGGTGTCCAGGGACCGGGCCTCAAGAAGCTCGTTGCCAGTAAGATCGAGGATGTCGATCCACGTACGGTTAGCCGGTTCTCGCTGGGGGAGCCGGGTGAGGGGGAACACCGTGAGGAAATCTGGATCCGGGTTGGTAAGTACGGGCCCTTCATTGAGCAGGGTGAGCGTCGAGCGAGCATCCCCGATGGCATGACTCCTGACGAGTTGACCCAGGCGCGGGCGTTGCAGTTACTGGCCGAGGGCCAGTTGGCTGAGGAACCCCTGGGATTCTGCGAGGAGACCAAGCGGCCGGTCTATCTCAAGCAGGGACGGTTTGGACCTTATATTCAGCTGGGTACCACCGATGAAGACCAGGAGGTCAAGAATGCATCCCTCCTGAAAGGGATGACCCTGGAAGAGATGGACCTGGCCACCGCACTGAAATTGTTGAGCCTGCCGAGGGAACTTGGGAAACACCCCAAGGAAGAAGATACGGTGGTGGCGCATAACGGTCGGTATGGTCCTTATGTCAAGTGTGGTAAGGAAACACGCTCGTTGCCCGCGGAGGTTTCGCCACTGGACGTGACCATGGACCAGGCGGTTGAATTGCTGGCGCAGCCGAAACGTCGGGGGCGTGCGGCCCCCAAGGAACCGCTGAAGGTATTTGATCCTTCCCCGGTGACCGAGCAGCCGATCAAGCTGCTGGATGGGCGTTATGGACCGTACGTGACCGATGGCACTACCAACGCCTCGCTGCCACGAGGCGCGACGGTAGAGGAACTGGATTTCGAACAGGCCGTGAACCTGCTGGCCGAACGTGCGGCGCGTAGTCCCAAGAAGGCGACGCGCAAGAAAAAGGCCAAGAAAAAGGCCACCAAGAAAAAGGCCACCAAGAAAAAGGCCACCAAGAAAAAGGCCACCAAGAAAAAGGCCACAAAGAAGAAGGCCAAGAAGAAGAGATAACTTCTCCTTCCCCGCGAGAGCGATCCCTTGTGATTTCGGGAT
>JAYGDH010000624.1:0-19386 GCA_046583055.1 Pirellulaceae bacterium
AACGGGTCCATGGCAGCTTCGATTACGTGTATTCATCAGGTGATTCTCCTCCAGGTACGTGGTCTTGCCAGCTGGCTCGTTTCGTCAAGGAAACGACTACCCCATGTTTTAAGGTACCCTGACAGCAGCCGCAAGTTTGCCCCGGTCCTTGTCAGCTAGCCTATACTTCGAGTCCCTTAAGGTGGTCGCTTGTTTGTCGTCAGAATGGTGCGTTAAACTGGGATGAAATGATGGAAAGTGATTGATCCAGCGGTTTTCTTTAGGTCAGACACAGGAGTTCCCATGCAACGATCAAATGTGTTTCGCCTGGTTACTTGCCAGGCGATTGCCCTCGGCCTGGCCCTGCTGGCAGGCGGTCTCGTACTCCAAGCAGCTGATCCAGAAGCTGTTCCGTTACAGGCCGCCCCGGGCCTCTTCAATACAACGGACACCGATACGCTGGGCCTGCAAAAGGTTCCCGGTCAGCACAGGATGATCTACCGGGCATCAGAAACAGGATACAAGTTTTGCCATCATCCCCAGCTGGTCGTTTTCCAGGACCGTTGTTATGCCATGTGGTCCAACGGGATTCTTGCTGAAGATACCCCCGGGCAGCGCATCCTGTATTGTTCCACGAGTGATGGAACCAACTGGACGAAACCCCGGGTCCTGACGGACCATGATGCAGGTAAGGGTATCTGCGTGGCCGCCGGCTTTCGCGTCCACGAGAAACAGTTGATCGCCTACTACACGGTGACAGGTGGCACCAATTTCCATCCGGCTACGGCGCTTTATGCACGTCTTTCCAGTGACGGGAAGCAATGGAGCCCGGCCCGTCGTATCACCAGCGGCTTCTTTATCAATCCACCCCTGCAGTTAGCCAATGGACACCTGGTCATTGGTGGTGAACACGTGGGAGAGCAGCGTGCTACCGCTCGCATGCGCATGTTGGTTACCAGGTCCCCCGCTGGTCTGTCTGGATGGCGACAGGCAAAGATTGCTGTCAACGACTTAAAGGTAATTGGTTATGCCGAGCCGAACATGTACCAGCGCCAGGATGGAACCGTCGTAATGCCACTGAGAAACTACAGTGGGTACTTTTACGTGGCGACCAGTCGTGACCAGGGCCAATCCTGGAGTACACCTGTGAAAACCAATTTTCCAGATTCCACTGCCCGCTTTGCCCTGGGGAAATTTCCCGATCAAACCGTTTACCTGATCAATAACCCGGGACCGAAACAGTTTGATCGTCACCTGCTGGCAATCTCGACCAGTACTGATGGTCGAACGTTTAAGCGATCATGGATCATTCGCAGTGAACCCACGAAGATGCGTTACCCGGGAAAAAACAAGCTGGACGGTTGGCAATATCCACATGCGATTGTCTGGAAATCGTTTCTGTACGTTGCCTATTCGATTAACAAGGAAGACGTGGCCGTCACCCGAATCCCACTCAAGCACTTTAAGTAAAGCATTTGCGACCGTAAAAGAGAAAACATTGGCTTGCAGCAAACCCCGCCCTCGCAGCAGGTTAGCGAAGATCTCCGGCCCCGGGATGATTGCAGCGTTGCCAGCGAGTATTTTTTGACGATAATATATCGTGTTGGCAGACCCGCGTACCAAAAGCCGGTAATCCATCTTGCAGGATTTGCCTGATCCGAGGATCCTTCGGTTGCGGTGGGGGTCGCCAGGAAGTTCAAAAGAAAGGCCGCTTGAGATGATCAGAGTGAAAGGTTCCAGCTATCGTCATTGCGATGGTATCACGCGCCGCGGCTTCTTGACCGCGGGCGCCCTGGGGCTGAGTGGACTGACGCTGGACCAATTGCTGCGCGCAGAAGCTGCCGCCGGAATTGGCTCATCCAACAAGGCAGTGATTAATATCCACCTGGATGGGGGCCCTCCCCAGATGGATACCATTGATATGAAACCGGATGCTCCCAGCGAGGTCCGTGGAGAGTTTCAACCCATTGCGACGAAGTTGCCTGGGTTCATGATTAGCGAGTTAATGCCGAGGACTGGATCGATTGCAGATCGGTTTATTTTTATTCGCTCGTTGGTGGGATCCACGGGACGTCATGATGCATTTCAATGTCAATCCGGTCAGTCCGACAAGGATCTCAAGTCGCTGGGTGGCCAGCCAGCCATGGGTTGTGTCGTGAACAAGCTGAAAAGTTCACCAGCCGATATCGCGCCCTTGTTCGTGGACATGATGCAGGGTCGACCGTTGGTACGCAATAGTGCCCGTCCCGGTTACCTGGGACCTACCTATCAACCCTTCCGGCCCGACATGTCCAAGATGTTTCCGCGTGAACTCGAAGATGGCATGAAAAAAGAACTGGCGGCACTGGGGAATCACCATACCGTTAGCCTGGCCCTGAACAACGAATTGAGTGCCCAGAGAATTGGAGATCGACGCCAGCTGCTGTCCACGCTGGATCGCTTGCGTCGCGATGTCGATCGCAGCGGCATGATGGCTGCCATGGACCATTTCTCCAGCCAGGCTACAGAGATGTTGATTTCCGGTGATTTTGCCAACGCCGTGGACCTGGGCAAGGAAGATCCTCGTGTCGTGCAACGATTCACGATGGATGCGAACCAGGTGACGGGGCGTCATGTCACCAGTGATCATCCTGGTGCTCCCCTGAAGTTACTGATGGCCAGGCGACTGATCGAGATCGGGGTTCGTTGTGTCAGTGTCACGTTTAGTGATTTCGATACCCATTCAGATAATTTCGTACGTATGCGACAGATGCTGCCGATCGTCGATTTTGGTTTGCATGCGCTGATCACGGACCTCGAGGAACGGGGTATGCTGGATGACGTGTCGATCGTGATCTGGGGCGAATTTGGTCGCACCCCGAAAATCAATGCCAAAGCCGGCAGGGATCACTGGCCACGTGTTGGACCAGCCATGTTGGCCGGGGGTGGGATGAAAACCGGACAGGTGATCGGGTCCACAGATCGCCAGGCGGGCAGTGCCACGTCGCGGCCGGTGACCTATAAGGACATCTTCGCCACGCTGTACCACAACCTGGGCATCAATCCGTTCGCAACCACCATCACGGATCCCACGGGACGCCCGCAGTACTTGCTGGACTCCGGCAAACGCCTGCCAGAAGTTCTCTAGATAATCAAGCTGGCCCATTAGCCCAGCGAGATTTCAAAACCCTTGCGCGGGGGGCGGTGCTGCATACCGCGGAATGGTTACATCCATTCCTTGATGGGACGACCCTCGATCAACTGGATCGGTCGTCCGTCAGGTGCCTTGGCAATCAAGTCGTGTGGAATTCCCAACTTGTGATAAACAGTTGTGGCAATATCGTCCGTGAAGTACTCGTCACGGGCGACCACGCCACCCTCGGCATCCGTGGCGCCAAGGACCTGCCCGCCGGGAATCCCGGCACCCGCGGCGATGGCGAAACCGGAGGTCGCCCAGTGATCGCGGCCACTGGCCGAGTTTATCTTGGGTGTGCGACCGAAATCAGTGAGCCACAGGACCAGCGTGGTTTCCAGCAGGCCTCGGTCTTCCAGGTCCTTCAGTAACTGGGGAACGGCCTTATCCAGGGGCGGTAGGCGAGAATCTTTCAGGGATTTGAAGTTGTTCTGGTGCGTATCCCAGCCACCATCGGTTACCGTCACAAAACGGACGTTGGCTTCAATTAATCGTCGTGCCAGCAGGCAACTTTGCCCGAAACGATTCTTGCCATAGGCCTCACGCAATTGCGTCGATTCACTCTCGATCTCGAAAGCTTTCTTTGTCTCCGGAGCGGTAATCATGTTCAGTGCGGTCTGGTAGCTTTCGTCCAGCGATGCAAAGGCAGCTGGTTGTTGGTCTGCCGTTCGCTGAATAGCATCGATCTTGGCCAGGGCCTGTCGCCGCCGGCTGACTCGATCCAGCGTGATTCCTTCCGGTGGAGTGATGTCTCGAACAGAAAACTTATCAGCATTCGGATCGGCCAGGATTTCAAATGGATTGTGTTCCAGTCCGAGGATGCCGGACGAACCACCGCCGTAGCGTCGGTCCACGTTGTCGCCCAGCTGGATAAACGGAGGCATCGAGGACTTGAAGCCGTGGTAATGGCTGACCACGGAACCGTAACAGGGATAGGCAATCGCCTGGTTGAAACGTCGACCTGACATCACCCATTGGTCGGCGGTCCCGTGACTTCCATTGCGGGGATTCCAGCCACGCAACAAGGCAAAGCGATTGAGTTCCTTGGCCATGTTGGGAACGATTTCTGTGAACTTGATGCCAGGAATCGCCGTGTCGATAACACCAAATTCACCCCGTACGCTGACCGGAGCATCCGGCTTGGGATCAAACGTGTCGTGGTGACTGGTGCCGCCGCGTGTCCAGATCAGGATGCAGTTCGTGTTGGTTGCGCTGCCTCCCTTGGCTTGCGCCTGGGAAGCCAGTAGCGTGGGCAGGGAAAGACCCAGTGCGCCGAGACTTCCCAGTTGCAGAAAACTTCGACGCGAGACACCATCACAACTGCGAAACAAATCCTTTTGCGGCTTGGGCATGAGCAATACCTGGATACAAGGTGAAATGCAAATACGGCAGGATGGATCCGCGCCGCCACGACTTCGTCGATAGGGAGCGGGGCAGGCAATATAATACTATTCTACCAGACGCATTAACCAGTTCATATGCGTATCCTAACCCTGTTAGGGGCTTCAGGTAGACGTGATGTGTAACGGTATAGTCATCGGCAACCGCTTGATTCATACTATGTAGGACCTCGTAAGCTAAAGCTCATGAGGACTTTAGACCCGCCCGATTTCATCTGTCCAGGGAGGTTATGCCGCCCGCTATGATTTCAGATAGCACGCATACCCGCTGCCAGCAGCTCCTGCTCATGATGCTGACAGTACTGGCCATTACCCCGGTGACCCGGGCGGATGATGGTTTGCTGCAGGTCACGCCAGCGGAGGTGACCCTCGACGGTAATTTTGAACGGGCCCAGTTACTGGTGCCTCGCCAGGACAGTGCCGGCCAGTTTTCCGATCGCAGTGTGGACGCCACGCACGAGGCAAAATTTGTCTCGGCGAATCCCGACATCGTTACCGTGGATGAGAACGGCCAGGTAGTGGCACGGGGCAACGGAGAGGCCATCGTGCGAATCCAGGTGGGACCATGGCAGGGTGAGGTCAAGGTGACCAGCAAGAACGTGGTTCCCGAACCAGCAATTCGTTTCATGAAGCAGGTACGCCCGGTGATTTCCAAGGCAGGCTGCAACATGGGAGCCTGCCACGCCAGCCAGTATGGCAAAGGTGGATTTAAACTGTCCGTGTTCGGCTTCGAACCGTCCCAGGACTGGCAGGGAATCGTTCGAGACCGTTTCCAACGGAGAATCGATTTTGTACGACCCGAGAACAGCCTGGTGTTGTTAAAACCAACCATGCAGGTACCTCACCAGGGCGGTTCGCGACTGAAAAAAGGATCGATTGATTACCAGTTGCTGGTTGCCTGGATCAAGTCGGGCGCGGCAAAACCGGACAGCAAGGCACTGGAAGTAACTGAATTAAAGGTGATTCCTCATCACCGCGTGGCACAGGTGAAGGAAAAACAGCAGTTGCGTGTGCTGGCTACCTATGCCGATGGAGAGGTGCGTGACGTGACCGCACTGGCCATCTTCGACTCGATGGACGAGGGCCTGATGGCGGTCGATCGAAACGGCCGCGTCACGGTGCTGGGCCAGGGCCAGGCGCCCGTGATGGTCCGCTTCGAAGGACAGGTGACGATTTCCACCTTCGTGGTTCCCTATGGAAAACCTACCCAGTTGGCTGACTGGAAGTCGCATAATTATGTGGATGACGCCGCCGCGGCCAAGTTCCGAGAACTGGGACTGGAACCCTCTGCGGTCTGTGATGATTCTACCTTTGTTCGCCGCGCTTTCCTGGACGCGATTGGCAGCCTGCCGACGATCGAGGAAAGCACCCGCTTCCTGGATTCCAAGGATCCAGCAAAACGGGAAAAACTGGTTGACCAGTTGCTGGGACTGACAGGCGATCCCAAGCTCGATATCTATGGCGATCGATATGCCTCCTACTGGACATTGAAATGGTCTGACCTGATTCGTAACAGTAGCGACAACCTGGGTGAACAGGGGATGTGGGCATTGCACAATTGGATCCGGGAGTCGATGCGCACGAACAAGCCCTTTGACCAGTTTGTCCAGGAACTGGTAACGGCCAAGGGATCGATCTACATGAATGGGCCCGCGAATTATTTTCGCATTAACAGTAAGACGGATGCCCTGACCGAAGCAACCAGCCAGCTGTTCCTGGGTATACGGTTGGAGTGCGCCAAGTGCCACCACCATCCGTTCGAGGAATACAGCCAGGCTGATTATTATGGGTTGTCCGCCTTTTTCGCCCGCGTGGGACTGAAAGGAAGCCAGGAGTTTGGCCTCTTCGGGCGCGAGCAAGTGGTCGTGGTCAAATCCTCCGGGGATGTGAAGCATCCTCGCACGGGAAAGATACTCCTGCCGACACCGCTGGGCGGTGAACCCGAGGACCATGCCCTGGATCGACGCATTCCCCTGGCGCGATGGCTGACATCCAAGGAGAATACCTGGTTTGCTCGTTCGGTGACCAATCGTTATGTCGGCTACCTGTTAGGCCGGGGACTGGTCCATCCGGTGGATGATCTGCGAAGTACGAATCCCGCCAGCAACGTGGCACTTATGGAGGCCTTGAGTGCTGACCTGGTCAAGCATGATTTTAATCTCAAGCACCTGGTTCGTACGATCATGGTGTCACGCCTGTACCAGCTGGCTAGCGCCCCGACGAAGGCGAATGCATCGGACCGAAGATTTTACAGCCATTTCCGAGTGAAACGACTGGCCGCTGAGCCGCTACTGGATGCCATCGACCAGGTGACCGGCGTCCAGACGAAATTCAAGAACCTTCCCCTGGGGACACGGGCGATCGATCTTCCGGATACGAACTACCCTAACTATTTTCTCCGCACCTTTGGAAAGCCCAAACGAGTCAGTGTCTGTGAATGCGAGCGTTCGCCCGACGAGAACCTGGCCCAGGCACTGCATACGCTCAATGGCGACACCATCGCCAAGAAAATTACGGATAAGAATGGTCGACTTGCCAAGCTGCTGGAGGCCAAGAAAGAGCACGCCGAAATCGTAGATGAGATTTTCCTGGCAGCACTCTGTCGGCGGGCCACGGAACAGGAGCATAAAGTCTGCCAGGAAATCGTGGAGCAAGGAGAGAATCCCCTGGAAGGGTTCCAGGATGTGATGTGGGCCGTACTGAACCTGAAACAGTTTATCTTTGTTCATTGAGTGAACCATCATGAAATCTTTCGCAGCTGTGTGCAAAAGAATCCCGGGCTGGTCGTGGGCTTCGCTGCTCGTATTCCTGTCGATGGCCGGGTGGAGCCAGGGGCAAACGCCCTATCCGATGCTCATGAGCCTGGAGCCCGTGGCGGCCCAGGTGGGACAGACCTCCGAGCATACGGTTCGTTCGCGATACAGCATGTACGGAGCTTACCGGGTGCTCGTCTCCGGTACCGGTGTTACTGGCGAGATTGTCCCCGCGGAGCCACCGCCGGAAAAAAAAAGAAGGGGACGCCAAGGAGGAAAAGAAAGCCGAGGAAAAAAAGAAACCCAATATTGAAAAACTGAAAATTCGTTTCACGGTGGCGACGGATGCGAAGCCGGGGGTTCGAGATTTTCGCGTGGCAACACCGCAGGGCGTGAGTACGGTCGGGCAGCTGGTGATCGTTGTCGATGGCGTGGTGCGGGAATCAGGAAGCAACGACAAGGCAGAGGGAGCAAACGAGGTCACGGTTCCAGCAACGATTTGTGGTGCGATCGAAAAAGCAGAGGATGTTGACTACTTCAAGTTTCAAGCAGCAGCGGGCATGGCCCTCAGTTTCCATGTGCGTTGCATGCGATTGCAGGATCGTATCCATGACCTGCAAAAACACGCGGATCCAATGATCACCCTCCGCACTGCGAGTGGCAGCACCCTGGCGGCAACGGATAACTACTTTGCAGCCGATCCCTGGTTGACCTACGAGTTTAAGGATAGTGGCGAATACCTGCTGGAAATTCGCGATGTGCGTTTCCAGGGCAATACCTACTGGCAGTATTGCGTGGAAGTCAGTAATCGCCCGTTCGTTTCCAACGTCTATCCCCTGGGCGTCAAGCGTGGCCAGGAAATCGATTTCCAGTTGGTGGGATTTGGACTTGCAGAACAACCGCAGGCCAGGGTAGCGATCGCGGCAGATCAACCCATGGGGTTGCAGTGGGTGCAGGTCATGCTGGGAGAAACCCTGTCTAACCCGGCACCGGTGGTCATTAGCGATTTACCGCTCATCGCAGAAACCGGTGATCCTAATAATGAAACGTCATCGGCGCAGCCAATTTCAATACCAGTCGGTGTGAACGGCCGGATCGAGAGTAAAACGGATATCGATTACTACCGTTTCGATGCCAAGAAGGGTGAACGCTATACGATCGAGGTCGTGGCTCGACGTCACCAGTCGATGCTTGATTCGCATGTTCGCATCATCGACGCGAACGGGAAGCAGCAAGCACTTAACGATGACATGAAAATTGGCAAACACACGTTTGCCGATTCCCAGGTTGAAAACTGGACGGTGCCTGCTGATGGACAGTATTTCATTGAAGTACGGGATCTGCATCTGCGCGGGGGACCGGAACACGTGTACCTGCTGAAGGTTTATCCTAGCCAAGAAGATTTTCGTATCTTTGCGGATACCGATAAGACTCAATTAACACCGGGTACCGGGGGCGTGATCTTCGTCAGGCTGGAGCGTCGTAACGGATTTACAGGAGAGGTTCAGTTGCAGGCGGATGGATTGCCCAAGGGAGTCCAGGTGCATTGTGGGAAAATCCTGGCCGGCAAGGGTGTCGACGGTTGTATTATTCTCCATGCCGCCGGAGATGCACCGATGGACATCTCGAATATTACAATCCGGGGTCTTGCCGAGGTCCAGGACGGTGAACAGGTCAGGAAGCTCGATCGACAAGCAGTGGTTTACCAGGAAACTTATCAGCCCGGAGGGGGACGCGGGCACTGGACTGTGAATGATCATGCACTTTCCGTGGGAGCACCCGGTGACATCCGTAGCCTGCAGGTCAGCCAGGATGAGATTACCGCCAAGCCCGGTGATTCCGTGAAAATCGAAGTTGAAATCGAACGGGTGGAAGGATTTGATAAGAATGTTTCGCTCGACGTGTTGTTTAAACATCTCAACAGTACGTATGGCAATTCCCTGCCCGAGGGTGTCACCCTGGATGATAAGAACAGCAAGATCCTGTTGACCGGCAAAGAAAACAAGGGGCATATCACTCTGAAGGTGGCCGCTACCACGCTCCCGGTTGAACAGCAGCAATTTCCGGTGATGGCCCACGTGTCGATCAATTTCGTCATGAAGGCAACCTATGCCGTGCCCATGAAGATTACCATTCTTCCCAAGGAAAAAGCAGCAGATGCCGAGGAAGAAAAGAAGAAGTAATGGGCCAGGATGATTGTTCCGGCCTGGTTCGATATCGTCCTTGTCGGGAAGTTGGAATAAGATGACCTGGTGTTGATCTATTCACGGCTTACCTTTTCTTGTGCTTGATGGTTGATATGTCTACACGCGTCGTGCAAATATCGGATTGCCACCTGTTCACGGACCCGGATGCAGAGTTGCGTGGCGTGCGACCGCATCACCAGGTGCAGAGGGCGCTGCAGCACGTCAGGGAACACGAGCCAGGGTGTGACGTGCTGGTGATTTCCGGGGACCTGGCACACGATGAACTGCGGCCCACCTACGTCGTGCTTCGAGAAATGATTGGTGACTGGGTTCCGCGCTGTCGAATCATTCCCGGTAACCATGATCACCGGGAGTCCATACATGACGTCTTTGCGGAGATCGTTACACCTGGACAACAGGAAGTCTGTTTTGAACAGCAGCTTCCCGGCTGGAGAATCCTGGGGCTTGATACTCATATCCCGGGGGAAGTGCATGGTGAAATCGGGGCAGCACAGTGCCAGTGGGCCCATGATCGATTGTCTGCTGAACCGGCTTGCCCGACACTGGTCTTCATGCATCACCCGCCGTTTTCCGTGGAAACCCCCTGGCTGGATGAGATTGCGCTGCGTAATGCAGATCGTTTCCTGGAATTGTTACAGCCGTTTCCACAGGTGCGCATTGTCTGTTGTGGCCACGTTCATCAGGAGTTTCAACGTGCTGGGAATGAACGCCAGTACCTGACCACACCTTCGGTCGCCGTCCAGTTTCGCCCTCGCACGAAAACCGCGGAAATTGACACCGTGCCTGCAGGTTACCGGGTCTTCGACCTGCACGAGGATGGCAGCTACGTGACCCAGGTAGTTCGCCTTGCAGCAGCAGACTAGCTCATGATCTCGTGGATCGGTGTCCCGTAGTCGATCTCCAGCCGCTTTTGTCCCGGCACATTCATCTGTCGAGAGTCGAGGCCCAACTGGTGCAGGACCGTGGCGTGCAGGTCGGTCACGTAATGCCGATTCTCGACGGCATGGAATCCCAGTTCATCGGTTGCTCCGTGGACGACACCCCGCTTGATACCACCACCTGCCAACCAGACCGAGAAGCCATAAGGATGATGATCACGACCATCAGACCTCTCGGCCCCAGGTGTGCGCCCGAACTCCGTACCCCAGACAACCAGCGTTTCATCGAGCAGGCCGCGCTGTTTCAAGTCCTTTAATAAACCAGCAATGGGTTTATCAACCTGTTTGATTAACGAGGAATGCTTTGCTTTCAACTGTGCATGCGAGTCCCAGCCGTCATGGTAAAGCTGGACGAAACGAACGCCCCGTTCGGACAGTCGCCGGGCAGTCAGACAGAGCTGGCCAAAGGACCGCGTCTTCTCAGCATCGAGTCCGTACATTGCCTCGGTAGCCTTGGTTTCCTGGCTCAGCTGCATGACCTCCGGCACAGCCATCTGCATCCGAAAAGCGAGTTCATAAGATTTGATCCTGGCCTTCAACGCCGGATCATCAGGATACTGCAGACCGGTTTCCTGGTTGAGTCTGTTTAACAGGTTCAGTTGCTGCTTGCGTTCACGGACAAAAATCTTGGATCCTGGCGTACCGAACGGTAGTGGGTTCTTGGGGTCCACCTTGAGATGAACTCCGGCATGCTGGGGACCCAGGTAATCGGCCCCATGGGCTCCGACACCCCCGCAACAATCGCGGGGAGGACTCCCCAGGGCAATAAACTGGGGTAGGTTGTCGTTCAGACTTCCCAATCCATAATGCACCCAGGAGCCGATGGAGGGGCGCAGTCCATCAAAAATATGCCGCCCGGTGTGAAACTGAAGTTGCGCTGCATGATCGTTGTCCGTGGTCCACATGGAACGTACGATCGAAAGGTCGTCAACACATTCCCCCAGGTGTTCCCACCAGTCACTGATCTCGATACCTGCTTGTCCTCGCTTTCGATAGCCCACTTGCATGGGGTAGATCTTGGGCATCAGGTCCCGCAGGGTGCCGGCAAAGTCACGAACGTTCTTGCGGTAGTACGGACTTTCCAGGATCGACTCGTGATAGGGGGATTCAGCAAATGTTTTACCGGCATGCCGATTCAATTCGGGCTTGGGATCGAAACTTTCCATGTGGCTGGTGCCACCGAGCATGAAGAGCCAGATGACACGTTTTACCTTGGCAGGAAAGTGCGCTTGGCCAACGGGCGTTTCAGCGGCCGGTAGCCGCGTCTCCTGGCCCAGCAGGTTGCTCAAGGCCAGGCCTGTCAATCCCATGCCACAATCCGAAAGGAAGGATCGGCGATGGATCCGCCCGCAAATCGCATGATCCGTTTTAAGTTTGTAGACTGACATAGTTCTCGAGTTTAACAGGTTCAGGGTGAGTTATCGAATCGTGATAAATTCGTTGTGATTAAACAACACGTGAACCAGGTTTTCCCGGGCGCGTTGATGGATATCGGTCGCAGCTGCTACCGTGGGCTCTTCTTTTCCAGCAGGAAAGGTCTCCAGCGCCTTGGGCTCTTTCAGTAACTGAGCGTTCTGCTGGAGAAACGACAGGCAAGCAGCTGATTCCACGGCAGTCGGCTGGCGACTGAGAATGCTTTCAAAGGCATGCACGATAAACCTGTTTTGATTGTCCGGTTCCCCGGAAGTGCCGACCTGTTTACTGAGATCGGCAGCCAGCAGTCGTGACATGTCAATTGCCAGTCGCCCATTGGAAAGCGCCAGTGCCTGCTGGGGTACCACGCTCTCCCGACGACGATAACATTCCGTCGGGTTGGCCTGGTCAAAGAGTGTCAACATCTGCATCTGGTTGTCCGGCGTCGTGCGGAAGTAAAGGCTGCGCCGCCGGGAGGTTTGTCCCTCTGTCTCCGCCAGATCGGGGCCACCTACCGTGGTATCCATTTTTCCAGCGACTGCCAGCAGGCTGTCCCGCACCGCCTCGGCTTCCATGCGGTGCCAGTTCATCCGCCACAGGTAACGGTTTTCCGGATCCTTCTCCAGGTTCGAATCCTGGGTGTCTGCAGCGAGAGAAGCCAACCGATAGGTCCGTGACGTGACCATCAGGCGATGAAGGGGTTTCATCTGCCAGCCATTGTCGGCCAGCTGATTTGCCAGCCAGTCCAGCAACTGCGGGTGACTTGGTTTCTTTCCGGAGAGCCCAAAATTATCGACCGATGGGACCAGCGCTTCGCCGAAGTGCCGTAGCCAAATGTGATTCACGGCGATGCGACTGGTTCGTGGATTGGTTGATTGTGTCAGCCACCGCGCCAGCGCGGTACGTCGCCCGGTACTGGTGGCGGGATACGTGGCCTTGAACTTCGTGTAACTCCCATCAGCCTGATCCCGCTCCAACTTGCTTTGCTGGAGCTTCTTCTCGGCAGCAGCTTGCTGCTGCTTGTTCTTGTCGGTTGCTGAAAGCGTGACCAGTCGCATTGCGTTCAGTAACTCGATCTCTGCCTGGATCACGGCTTGTTGCAGTTGAGTTCGTTGAGCGGTAATCGCGGCTGCCTTGGCGTCGCCGACGGTGACGCCCAGGCGGATTCGTTCCGCATGCCATTGGGCCAGCTTTTCCTGCCGCTTGCTGGTTTCCAGCTGATGGCGTTTTTCCGCCACGAGGACAGCGTGTTTGCCCGCCGCCAGTGCCAACTGGATGTCCTGTCGACTTCGCGTCAATGGCGTGATCCGCAGAGAATGAAACTCACAGTTGCCGGCATGGCTCCAGACACAGAATTTTCCGTTCTGTCGCTCCAGTGGCAACGTGTATTCAAGTCGCACTTCCCCGTTCACCTTGATGGTGAGATTTCTTTCCCGCACCGTAAATTCCAGGTCGATTAGATCCCCTACCTCGAACTTGCCCGTGGTGATCCCGTCCTGGGGGTAGGTCTGCTTTCCCTTGATACGATGAAAGGCCTGTACACCCCCCGCCGGGCGTCCATCGGTTCGGGAAGTGTAAACGTCCTGGCTGCTGACACCTGGCACATGATCGAAGCTAAAGCCAACTGAGCGATAGCTTCCGGGTTTCAGCTTGCGATACGTGGCCCGGGCCACGAAGTTGCGAGGATGGTCCTGGAGGCTGACGATCGTGGCGAAACTCGTGACGGCCGTCTGTGTTAAATGGCCATTCTTGACTTCCCAGGTACCGCTTTGAACTTTCCATTGCTTGGGATCCAGGGAGGTGAAGTCCTCCGACAGGAAGGGCCTGGCGAGCTCGCCGGCAGCTTTTGAATCCGCTGGCAGATCCGCCAGTTCCCTGGTCAACTGCTTGACCAGTTCCCGGGACTTTTGCAGGTTCTCCTTTGACTTGTCGATCATCGATTGAGCCTGGGCGTCGATGATGTTGCGATGTGTTTCCTGTAACTCGGGTATGTAGCTGGAAATGGGTAACTGGATCGGGATAATCGACACCTTGGATTTACCGAGCGCGGCGGGGACGGCTGGCGCCAGCGGGTTTTCCTTGTCCGGGCTGCGGTCGTCTCCGCGCTGGAAGAGATAGGTGGGAGTCTCCAGGTCCTTGTCATAAGCCCGGGCAAGCCCATCAGTCAGTACGCTGGCTTTACCATTATCGATCTCCGTGGTTGCCAGTGGGTTGATTTGATCGGTACGAAATGCATGGGGTTCAAAGAAAGCCCGAAACTGGTAGTAGTCTTTTTGCGTGATGGGATCGTACTTGTGATCATGACAGCGCGCACAACGCATGGTAATCCCAAGAAGTCCACGACCTGTTTGCTCGACGGTTTCGAAAAGCCAGGTGTTCTTGTCGAACTTGTACCAGTTGCGCCCCAGGAATCCGGTCGCGGCCAGCACCGAGTTATCGCCGGGAGCAAGCTCGTCGCCGGCCAGCATCTCGGTCAACATCCGGTCATATCCCTTGTCTTCATTGAGAGAATCGATAATCCAGTTACGCCAACGCCAGATGTGGCGCTGGCTATAACGAATCTCGTTGCTGGGCCTGCGCCCGTACCAGTCGCTGTATCGCCAGATGTCCATCCAGTGTCGTCCCCATCGCTCGCCATACTGCGGAGACGCTAGTAATCGATCCACGATTTGCTCGTAGTGCTGGAGCGAGGGATCCTTGACGAAGGCAACCAGTTGTGGGCGCGGTGGCGGGTAGCCAACCAGGTCCAGGTAGACCCGTCGCAGCAGCACCTGGGGTTCGGCCAATGGTGCAGGTTCAAGGCCACGGTTCTCGTGTTGCAGTCCGATGAAAGCATCAATCGGATGCTGCTGCCAATCAGTATTCCTGGGGACAGGAATCGATGGATGCGACGGAGGTTGGTAAGACCAGTGAGCTCGTGGATCTTCCTGGGGAGTTTCATCAGCAGGTGCCTGGGCCCCCTGCTTGATCCATTGACGAATAATGGCCATTTCTGCGGCATCCGGTGGTGTTCCCTTCCCTTCGGGTGGCATGCGGAAACCGGCATCTCCGTTGAGTACCTCGAGCAGGAAACTTTCTGCGGGTTTCCCGGGTACCAATCCTGGGCCACTTTCGCCTCCACGCTTGATGGCGGCTGCCGTATCGAGTCGCAGCTTTCCGTTTTGCTTTAATCCTCCGTGGCAGGCTGCACAGTGTTCCAGGAAGATGGGTTTTACATCTTGCAGGTAGTCGACCTGGTCAGTACCGGCAGCGGGTTGCCTATCCTGGGCGCGGATGGCACTGGGGGCACCTGTCGCCATGCTCATGCAGGTGGCCAGGCAAATCGTCATGCGCCAGGATAAGGATGACATGGAAATCCCAGGGTACGAAACAGGGTGATGTTGCAGTTCATCCAGACATGTCTGAACTCAGCTTTCCATCTTACTTGAATTGATACCCTGGGGATAGAAAACAGCCCCAGCACGTGGACGCCAGGTCAGGAAGCTCCCAGCCAGAGGTCACAGGGACGCGATGCATCACTGGTAAAGGGAAGCAGTATTTTTTGCCCGCTGCCTGCTGATGCATAGGCTGCAAAAAGAGCTTCCAGGACAGCCCGCCCGTCTTCTCCCGTTACCAGCGGGCACAGGTCTTTTTGAACACAATCCACGAAGTGGGCCATTTCCTGTGGAAACCCGTAGTTCCACTCTTCCTCGTACATCGTGAACGTCCAGCCAGTCGTCTGGTCCGATTTTTCCACGGCATAATCGTATCCCGCTGCGCTGTATGTCTCGATGGAATTTCCGTGGAGCAGGTCAGCGTAGGCCACGCCCTGGGATCCATGCACCTCGGCACGATCATCCATGCCCCCCAGCTTGGTCCAGCTTTCTTCTGCCAGGGCAATGCAGCCCGTTTCAAACTCCACCACGATCAGGGCATTATCATCTCCACGCGTTTTCTCTCCGTGGACCAGCGTACTCATCTGGGCATACACGGACTTGATGGCCGGGCGCCCCAGCATCCAGCGAAAGAATTCGATCGCATGGCATCCCATGTCCATGGCGACTCCACCACCACTGAGCTGGACATCCCAGAAATGATCCGCGTGAGGACCGCTATGTTTTTCGCTTTGCTTGATCAGGGTTGGTGTTCCCAGCGCACCGCTGTCAAGCAATTCCTTGAGACGGACATACTTGGGGGCAAAGCAAAGCTCCTCGGCGTACATCAGTTTCACACCTGCCACCTTGCAGGCCTCAATCATCTGGTCCGCTTCTGCCAGGTTCAGACATAGAGGTTTTTCGCAGACTACGTGCTTGCCTGCTGCTGCGGCGGCAACCGTTATTTCACAGTGCAGGTGATTCGGTGTACCAATCACGATCATGTCCAGGTCAGTCAGGTCCAGCAGTTGTTGGTAGTCGTTGAAATGATGAGGAACACTGAACTCGCCAGCGAATTTCTCTGCATTGCCAGGGGTCGGGGAAGCCACCGCGAGTAGCTCTGCATTTGCACAACGATGCACCGACCTGGCGTGAATCGAGGAAATGAACTGGGATCCAATGAGGCCCACGCGAACGGGTGTACTGGTCATGACCGGGGGTCCTGGGTTGTGTTTATCAGGAAAACGCAAAACGGTTACCAGCGATTTTTACGTACCCGACCGGATCTCACAAGTCATCGACCGCAAAGCCGGGTACACATTTCCCTGACATATCACCAGGCATTCAACGAATCCCTTTCCAGCAATCGCATGATCTGCTGCTGGACCTCTTGGCTCAGTGCCGCCCAGCGATCGAAGAGCAACTGCAGTCGCAGGTCACCGACCGTTAGTGTGTCGGATGGCGTGTTGCGTGGTGCTCGGCGGAGATGGATCCTATGTTGCCAGACAGCACTCACACGTTGCCCTGCCGAGCCCTACACGGCAGCTCCACCCGACTCGCATAAACGATGACATTCGAAACTTTATGGCAGCGTTTACCGCTCCTCTGTGGTAATATTGATTGCCCACCATGGAGAAGCGACAGACGCTGAGACAGCATGAACTTCATCATTCCGCATTCTATGTTTCTAACCTCCCTGGTTTCTTCGATGAGAACAACTGTCACCATTTCGTTTTCTGTGCTGCTGTTGGTTACGTGCACCAGCGCGTGTGCAGAAGACACAAACTCTCCATCGCCTCAGGACATTGAGTTCTTCGAAAAGAAGATACGCCCCGTGCTTGCTGCGAGGTGTTACTCGTGTCACTCCAATCGATCCAAGACCGTTAAGGGCAGCCTCAAAGTCGACTCACGGGGAGCATTGATTGCCGGTGGCGACAGTGGATCGGCGATCGTTCCAGGGAAGCCACAAGAGAGCCTGTTAATCGCGGCGATTCAGTTCAAAGAGAACGCCGACGTCCAGATGCCACCAAAAGGGAAACTACCTGCCCACGAGATCGATGCACTGACCGAATGGGTACGACGCGGTGCTCCATTCCCTGGCGGAACAGCGTCAACGCCACCAGCCGAACGTAAAATCGATTTCGCCGAAGCTCGCAAATTCTGGTCCTTCGTGCCAGTCGAACAAAAACCATTGCCCAAGACCAAACAAGCGGACTGGGCGAAACAGCGCATTGACCATTTCGTCCTGGCAGCAATGGAAGCCAATGGCCTCAGTCCATCGGAGGAAGCGGACCGAGCAACGCTACTGAGACGGCTCACGTTCGACCTCACTGGCCTGCCACCAACTCCCGGTGAGGTAACCGCGTTTATTAACGATAAGTCGCCGCCAGCTTATCAAGCCGCCGTCGAACGTCTGCTCAACAGCAAACACTTTGGCGAACGTTGGGCGCGCGTCTGGTTGGATCTGGCCCGCTACACGGACCGCACAGCGAGTTGGCTGTACTCGACAGGCCACGCTCACCTTTATCGTGACTGGGTGGTCCAGGCTCTGAATGATGACATGCCTTACGACCAGTTCGTGCACCGACAACTCGCGACCGACTTTATGCCCGAGACAGGCTCGGAAGATATCGCGGCACTTGGCTTCCTGGGACTCAGTCCGAATTATTGGAAGGAACTCCAACTTCCCAGCGAGATTATCAAAGTCATCGTTGCCGACGAATGGGAAGAGCGTATCGATACCGTTTCGCGAACTTTCCTCGGGTTAACCGTTGCTTGTGCTCGCTGTCACCATCACAAGTTCGACGCCATCACGATGCAGGACTACTACGCTCTCGCGGGCGTGTTCGCCAGTTGCCGCATCAAGGAACGACCGACGATTGACGAGTCGCTGTATGCACCGGTCCGCACGGCGAAGACCGAGATTGCAAAGCACGAAGCGAAAGTCAAAGAGCTAAAAAAGAAGAAGCCACAACCCAAGGAAGAAATCGACGCCCTGACGGCAAAGATTGTCGAGCTAAAAAAGACGCCATATTTTAGCGCATTGATGGCTCCGGCCGTGACCGAGGAATCTCTCTCCGTCGAACGCAAAGGCAAAACAGCACAGTCGGGAACGAAGCTGGTTTATCATCCCAGGCCTCAAGACTTGCACCTGTTCGTTCGCGGAAACCCAAACCGGTTGGGTGATCTGGTGCCCAGACGCTTCCTTCAGGTTCTTTCCCGATCCGATCAACCAACACCGTTCAAGACTGGTAGCGGACGTCTCGAACTTGCCCAAGCCATCACAACCGATGCCCATCCGCTGGCAGCACGTGTTCTTGTAAACCGTATTTGGCTCGCGCACTTCGGACGCGGACTCGTCACAACACCAAGCAACTTCGGCCAGTCCGGTGAGCGCCCGTCACACCCGGAACTGCTTGACGATCTGGCAGCCCGTTTCATTGCAGGTGGCTGGTCCATGAAGAAGCTTCATCGCGAGATCGTCCTTTCAGCAACTTATCGACAGTCCAGTCGCGACGACCGTTCCCGAGCGAAGACTGATCCCGACAACCTTTGGCTGTCGCGCATGCCTCGTACAAGGCTGAGCGTTGAAGCTTGGCGAGATGCGATGTTGGCCGTGTCCGGCGAGTTAGACAAAACAATCGGCGGGCCTTCCGTGGGCCTTACCGATGCAGCCAACAAGCGCCGAACGATCTACTGCACAATCCACCGACGAGAAATGTCAACGATGCTACTGACACATGACTTCCCCGATCCGACTGCACACAGCCCCCAACGCGTAGGGACCACTACCACCTTGCAAGGCTTGTACGCCTTAAACGGGCCGATGATGCTCACGCGGTCAAAGGAACTGGCAACCAGATTGCTGAACGAAGAACTTGAATCGGACAGAGAACGAGTTTCACTTGCATACCAGTTACTGTTCGCCCGTGAGCCATCTGAACGTGAAACGAAACTCGCCCTTGACTTTGTTGGAGATACCACAGGAAAAGCCCGCGAGAATACCTGGATGCAATACGCTCATGTATTGCTGGCATCCAACGAGTTTCTCTTTGTAAACTAGATACTTACTGACTTGTTTAACGGTCGGACTAATTGCATGCATACGAATACATGTCAACCCCTATCCCGTCGTCACATGCTCCGTCAGGCCGCCGCCGTTCCAGGAATG
>JAYGDH010000650.1:0-1647 GCA_046583055.1 Pirellulaceae bacterium
GTGGCATGACCATGAATTCCTGGACATCCACCGAGTTGTCAGCATGTTCGCCACCATTGACGATATTCATCATGGGGGCTGGTAATAGGTTGGCATCGGCTCCACCCAGGTACTGAAAGAGCGGCTGGTGGGTCGAAGTTGCTGCTGCCTTGGCAACGGCGAGTGAAACTCCCAGGATGGCATTGGCCCCAAGGTTTTTCTTGTTGTCAGTGCCATCCAGGTCCAGCATCTGTTGATCGATACTCGCCTGGTCCAGGGCGTCCTGGCCGGTTAAGGCCGCAGCGATGGTCGTGTTGACGTTCTGTACCGCCTGCAGTACTCCCTTTCCGAGGAACTGGTTCTCATCGCCATCTCTTAATTCCCAGGCCTCATGGATTCCCGTGCTGGCACCACTGGGGACACCGGCACGCCCGAACGATCCGTCCTGGAGTGTGACGTCAACTTCAACGGTGGGATTCCCTCGACTGTCGAGGATTTGACGACCATGTATCTTTGCAATTGAGCTCATCGTGGCTTCCTGTGTTCCAAGTAAGGTCCAGCGAGCAAGGCACTGTTGCGCCTTGGCGGACACTGCTAAACGTCATTTACTGCCAGGATCCTATTGTCACTGATGCCGGCCGTTTTGACTAGGCGGTTGCGGTTAAAGTGCTGCGGTCTTACATTGCAGGTGGAGTTTTTTTTACGAGAAGGCTGGGGCAATCATGGCACGGTGGACACCCGTGCCCAGGTGTGGCGTCAACAGGAACGTGGTCTATGTTTACCGGATTGGTGGAAACGCAGGCAGAGGTGGCGGCGGTTATCGCTGCTAATCCCGCTGTCCGTTTGCGGATTCGAACTGCCGAACTGGCGGGGAAAACGGAGATCGGCCAGAGCGTTGCCGTCAATGGCTGCTGCTTGACGGTCGTGGAACGGGACACAGACTGCCTGGCCTTTGATGCCGGGGAAGAAACATTGAAACGGACCAACCTGCAGTATCTCAAGGAGGGAGACCAGGTAAACCTGGAGCCTTCCCTGAAGGTGGGCGACCAACTGGGTGGACACTATGTCACCGGGCACGTGGATGACATGGGTTGCCTTCACGAGCGTGTTGATAACCAGGACTGGACGCTGGCCTGGTTTCAAGCGCCGGCTCGACTCATGAAACAGATGGTTTCCAAAGGATCGATCACGGTGGACGGTGTGAGCTTAACCCTGGTGGATGTTTGTGAGGATCGTTTTAGCGTGGCCCTGATTCCCCATACCCTGGCAATCACGTCGCTGGGGCGTTTGCAGCAGGGGGACCCGGTTAACCTCGAAACCGACATCCTGGCAAAATATGTACAGCGTCAGTTGGAAGCGGAAACATTCTCCTCCTCTCCTGTTCAGTAATTCTTGTTCGTATCAACCGCAAGGTTTTGGATCCATAGTATGGCACATCGTCAAACGGCTCAGTTCCTGATTCAGCGCTTTCGCCAGGTGGGTATCAGGCCCGTGACAAAGCGGGGCCAGAATTTTCTCATCGATCTGAACCTGGTGGGACTCATTGCCGAATCTGCTGACCTGGGTCCCGACGACGTGGTGCTGGAAGTGGGGACGGGAACCGGTTCACTGACTGCCCTGATTGCTCCCCACGTGGCGGAAGTGGTGACGGTTGAGATCGATCGTCAG
>JAYGDH010000141.1:0-5996 GCA_046583055.1 Pirellulaceae bacterium
TTCGCTGGCAACCCTTTTTTTAATACCTTGGTCAAGGCTCCTGCCAGGGACGCCACGGGTAGCATCGTAACGGCTGGTGACTTGTTTGCCCTGAGGCTGGATTACAAGGATCCCCTTTTCCAGTGTCGATGTATAGGCCCCGGACAGGCGCAGATCCTGTTCACAAAAAACGATCTTACCAGGCCTCCTCAACAGTACGTTAATTCGGATGGCACTTCAAAGCGTCCCGTTCCTTTCCAAATTTACCGCACGCCCACACGGTCCACGGCAGCTCCTCTCCAGTTGCCCAACGGGGTGGCGATTGATCTTTCTGTCTCCGGAATGGGATTCCAGGGAAACCACTTTAGTCCCGACTTCAGGCCGGACAGCAAACTCTGGCAACAAAGCATCACGATCATGTTCGCAGCCAATGGCAATGTTGACAGCGTGTTCATCGGCGGGCAACCGCTTCCCCAGCCATCAAAAATCTACCTGCTTGTGGGGCGGGTCAACCAAATCAGTGCCAAGGGAATGCTGGATCCTGATTCCACGGATCCGTTCAAGCGGCCCACCCAGAGTGATCGTAATCGTGCCAATCTACCGGACCCCGCGAACACGTGGTTCACGATCAATCCCAAGACGGGCCATATCCGCAACTCGGCCAATCGCGCTGACCTGGTCGGCACCCCCCCGAAAAACCTGGGCACGGGAATCCAACAGGCACGTACCGATGCCATCCAGGGTATTGGCGTGGGAGGACGTTAATCTCATGAAACATCACTATTACAACCGCCACCGACACCCGCAGGGCATTACGTTGATCGAAGTCATGTTTGCTTCGGGCATCGCATTGTTTGGCCTGCTCGTCGTCATCGCCCTGATTCCCCTGGCGGGCAACGAAGTGCGCATAGGCTTGCAGACCGATCGCATGGCTTCGCTGGGGCGCAACGCCGTCAAGGAATTCGATATCCGCGGCATGCGTGACCCGAACCAATGGTGTCTCCAGGACGGCAGTCCGGTTTTCGTGAACACCACGCCAGGCAACGTGCGCTGGTTCGCGGGAATGAATAATGGCAAGGCCCAATACCTGCCCGAGCCGCAGGCATACGCGATTGACCCGCGATTTGTCACGCGGCACGGAAACGTGCTGTTCCCCTACTCGAGCAATGCCACGTGGAAAATGCCTCGCATTTCCCTGCGTACCAGACATCCTCGTCCAGCAGCCAACGGCACCCCGGTCTTCATACCGCTGACTCCATTAACGGCGGACCAGTTATTCATGGCTCGCGATGACCTGGTCCTGAATTTCCCCGACGATCGGAGCTTGATGTCAAAACCGAACTGGGGGCTTCCTAGCCGCAAGCGGCAATCCCGGGGAGAACTCTCCTGGATGGCAACCGTCGTACCGCTGAATGTCTACTCAGCAAGGCCTGGCAACGATGAATACCTGCTTTCAATCGTGGTCTTTTCCACTCGCAACCTGGCCACCCAGGATCAAGCCTTGCAAACCCCTGATGAAGTAGCCAATGTACCCGAACGGACAACCAGCGTTGAGCTTCTGGGTGGTGGCTTCAGTGGAGGAGAGGTCCTGCTGAGCCATCGATTCCCCTCGACTGTGATTAACAAGCAATTGTACGCAGAAAACGTCCTGAAAGTGCAGACCAACAGCTGGATCATGTTGTCCGGCCAAGAAGAGAGCGATAATGGCAACATCAAGCATTATTTCCGTTGGTACCGGGTCCTGAACGCAGGCCCTGTGGTAAGCAACGGGGCGGCAACACGCCAGGTCACCCTGCAAGGAGCAGACTGGGAACTACCCGCTGCGAAGACGCAGGCCACGATCATGGAAGGCGTCATCGGTGTATTTGAAAAACGAATCCGCCTGGAAACTTCCTCCCTCTGGTAAGAGAGCCAACAATAAGTCGCAGCAAGTATAGTGATGCCTTTATTTACAAAGCACGAAATGAAACGCAAGCAAGAATCCTAAAAGAACGACCTTTTCGCTTTACTGGGGCAGTAAGCGAAAACGAATACATCC
This sequence comes from Pirellulaceae bacterium, assembly GCA_046583055.1. GTDB lineage: Bacteria > Planctomycetota > Planctomycetia > Pirellulales > Pirellulaceae > JAZADA01. The sequence continues at coordinate 2,018 of JAYGDH010000141.1, forward strand.
CCTGGCCATCGCAAGAAAACCCGGCAGGGGGACGAAAGGAGCCTCCGGAAATGGCAATTCATCGACGCAAACAACGTGGTGTTGTACTACTGGTTGTGGTCAGCATGCTGGTACTGTTCGTCTTGATTGGCGTCACCTACGCCATCGTCAGCAGCCAGTATCGACGCGGTGCTCGTATCGTTTCTCGCCAGAAGCAACTGGGCGTTGACCCGGAACGACAGCTGGACAGTGCCCTTTACCAGGTCTTGCGAGACACTCGCAGTCCCGCATCGGCACTGCGAGGCCATAGCCTGCTGCGAGACATCTACGGAACCAGTGTACGTGGTCGTGTCAGCGCTGCTGCCAATCCGACAATCTTGCAGAACAAGCAGTTTCTTCGTTTTCGTGCTACCCCGATCCAGCAATCACGTATCACTCCCTGGAACGGCCAGTGGAACCCATCCATCAATTACTACTCGGGATGCGTCCTGACCTTTACCAGCGGCTCACTCAAGGGGACCAGTACCCGCGTGATCGGATACCAGGCAAATGCAGGTGACCTGGCCTTTGACGTGATGTTACCGCAGGCTGGCCAGTTACCCAGGCCCGGCGAAGAATTCGTCGTCAACGGCCATGCCTTCAGTGGCGCGGGATTCGGTCACCAGGCGGGGCAACAAGCTCTTACGAATGAAGCACTAAAACCCAACCTTTACGGGGACTTTAATCGTATCGGGGCGTATCTCAATGGTGGCGCTCACGAAAGCTATGATGCCGTCGATTACCAGAACATGGCCCTGGCGGCAGTCATCCCCCTGGAAGGCAAGGTCGTCCCCTCCTTTCACCGACCGGCACTCATTCGTTACTGGATGAACCAGGGAGGATGGAACCAGGCCCTGCAACGCCAGGTCATCATGCGGCCCATGAATCGGGTTCATGGTGCCGATCCCGCCCAGCCAGGTGACCACCCCAATTTCACCGGCAGCAATCCCACATTCGATCCCCTTGATCCTGCCACCTGGGATGTCGACAACGACAACGACGGAACCCCTGACAGTATCTGGATGGACCTGGGAATGCCGGTCCAGACGGATGCCAGCGGGCGCAAGTACAAACCGCTGTTCGCCCTCATGTGCGTCGATATGGACGGCAAGTTAAACCTGAATGCACATGGCAATGACTCCCATATCCTGGCTGGTCAACAGGCTCCTCCCGGAGAAGCGATCCTGGCCGGTGGCATGCAGTCCCGAACACTGCGTCCAGCCCAGGGTTTTGGTCCTGGAGAAATCAGTTTCCGGGGCATCTGTGCTAACCTTGCTGACTATGATTTCCTGATCAAGAACCGTTACGGGCGGGACGGTGTTCCCGGCAAACCTGGCTGGGATCCACTTGCCGAGGTGAAGTTCTACCAGTACCTGTTCACCCCCCAGGACCTGCGTGGCGAAGTCGCTTTTGGAATTGACCATTACGGGCAACCGGTTTTCGAAACACCGGCTCGCAACGTGGGTGGAAAAATCGTTCCTGCCAACGCTCGCCAATTGGTCATCAACACACCCTATGAAATAAACCTGTCCCAACCCCACCAGCGCGGCTGGTCGAACATCCGCACGGTAAGAGATACACCCTACTCGGTTGCCGACCTGGAACGTGTCCTGCGTTCCAATGATGCCGATCAAAAATCGCTACCGGGACGATTGCAGAGAATTCGAAACAGCACGCACCTGGTAACCACGGACAGCTATGACCTGCCTGTTGCCAATGGCACTGACTTTAACCTGGCCTTGATTCGCAGCCGTATTCAGGCCCTGGGCATCAAGTTACCTCCCGAGTTACAGATGGGGCTGCGGTGGAATATTAACCAGGAATTCGGCAACGGGCAGGACGACAACAATAATGGCGTAATTGACGAGCCGAGCGAGGCCTCCCTCGCGGTGAAATGGGCTCGAACCCCGATTGACTTCGATCATGACAACGATGGAATCACCGGTACGAACAAGGACAACAATGCGGGCTATGAAGCCCGGCAGACCTATGCGAGACAGATCTATTCACTGATGATGGCGATCAAGAACCCGGCCATGCTCTGGGATACCAACGGGGACGGCCGTGCCACTGCGGCAGAAACCGCTCAACGGTTGGCCCAATGGGCGATCAACGTGGTCGATTTCCGTGACCCGGATTCAATCATGACCGCTTTCCAGTACGACCCGAATCCGCTGGATGGCTGGAATATCGATAACAGCAGCCCGATTGTCTGGGGTGCAGAACGACCGGAATTGCTGATTACCGAAACGGTCGCCTTCCATGATCGACGTACCCAGGATCTCAGCGCGGGTGGTGGAAAATACAATACCGATGATCCCAACAAGCACGATGACGATGACTTCGACCAGCGCCTGAGGCCACGTGGCTCGTTGTTCATCGAGCTCTACAATCCCTGGACAGCCAGCAACCCGACTCCACCCCGCGAGTTGTACGGTAACCGAAACGGCGTGGTCCTGGGTGGTGCTCCCGGTGGGTCACCAACCTGGAGAATGTTGATCGTCAAGGGAAACCTTAAGGGAACCGATCCGGACAACTGGAAACTGGCTGATGCCAGTAACAACATCGAACGCAGCATTTATTTCACGGCGCCTGGCGGTCCCAAGCTACCCACGGATCCACATGGCCACCCCTACCAGACCCCCAAGGGCATGGCAGTGAACACGACCGTTCCTGCAGGAAGCTATGCAGTGGTCGGTTCCCTGGGACAACTGGCTGCTCCGAACACCTACATCACGCCAGTGGGGCGGCACACGGATGCCAGAGAGGATGATGTTGCCGCACTGCTCTATGGCCAGACACGACATATCCAGATGACACCCACCTTTGCCGTTAGAAACAATATTAGGGCTGGAGGGATCGACAAGGCCATTGCCGACATCCAGACGGTCGTCGGCATTCCGATCGATACCCTGAGTATTTCAGAACCACCCACTTCACCACCTTACCCTGTGCCGGAAGGCACCGTGGCCGGTGAACCTGCCTACGAGCCTGTCCGCGATTTACCCGTGGATGAAAACCAGGAATTACATGGCAACCGCACACTTATCAACTACCGTGCCATCTACCTGCAACGCCTGGCCAATCCGCTGTTACCGTGGAATCCGGTCCTGGGTGCCCCCAACCACAACGTCAACCTTAAACCGAATCCTTATCGCACCATCGACAGCATGCCTGTCGACCTGACGACATTTAACGGTGTCACCAGGGCCAACGATCCCTCTGCTGGCGCCGCACCCGACTACAAGTTTTTCACCCATGAACGGGGACGTGCTCCGGACAGCAACTTCAACAAGCATCCTCGCAATCTCTGGAACCGCGACATCTTTGCCTGGAACGTGGCCAACCGAGCCAACGTAACCGATGACACTGGTACCCATTACTTCGCTTACAAGTTGCCCAATACACTCGGGCATCTCAATGTCCCTTACCAAATGGGTATTCCACCCTTCACTGCTGCCACAGCACCGGCACCTCCCCTCGGGAAACCCGCCACGTTTTACCTGGGCGCACCGGATACTGGCGCTGGCCGGCCACCATTTGCCTGGCTAACCTGGAACAACCGTCCTTTTGTAAATCCCCATGAACTGATGTCCGTTCCTTTTAGCAGCCAGTACCAGTTACTGGCGAACCTTGATTTGCAGGGTGGTTTTCCACAGGTTTACCAGGCAGGGAACCGGGGTGATTTCGGACACCTGCTCAACTTTTTTGATTCTGCAACAGGCCTTTACCGCCTGTTCGAATTCATCCAGACACCTTCGCCCTACACGGGCACGGAGACCATCCTCAACCCGGTTGATTTCGTCGGTCTCAAGGCAGACAAGAGCAGCAGTATGCTGCATCCACCATTCAACCGGATTTCGAGTTTTCGCAATCCCGGGAAGATCAACCTGAATACCATCTTTGATGCACGTGTCTGGAACGGCCTCTGGAACCAGGATCTGAACGGACAACTCCAGGT
>JAYGDH010000227.1:0-20791 GCA_046583055.1 Pirellulaceae bacterium
AAACCAATTGCCACTTCCCTGCCTGGCGTCCAGTTCAGTGAACATCTACCCCGGCTATCCCGGCAGATGCATCGCAGTACCCTCATCCGTTCGATGAATCACAGCGTCAACAATTCCCATGCTGCGGCAGTTTACGTGGCACTGACAGGTCATGACCGCGGTGAAATGGGCGGCGGTTTCAAGCCCACAGACAATCCACCTCCAGGTGCCGTGGCGGCCCAGCTGCGCCCCACTCCGATCGATACGGTCCCCTATGTCTCCCTCCCCTACAAAACCAAGGAAGGGGCCAAGGGCCCACCGCAACCTGGTTTTTATGGTGGCTGGATGGGACAGGGATTTGATCCCCTCTGGATTCTCAAGGACCCCAATGCCGACGACTTTTCGGTTCCCGAGTTTTCGCTAAAGCAGGATATCTCGAGCCAGCGGCTGCTAAAACGTGCCTCGCTGTTGTCCAGCTATAACGATCGGTTGAGGCAGGATCTTACCTCGCGCCCCTTTGCCGCCATCGATCGTTTTCAACAGCAGGCGTTCGACATTCTTACCTCGCGCACCGTGCAGTCCGCGTTTCGTATCCAGGAAGAAAAAGTCAAAACCCGGGAACGCTACGGACGCAACATCTACGGACAAAGCGTGCTGCTGGCCAGGCGACTCATCGAGGCGGGCACACGCGTGGTGACCGTATCCTGGGCGCCGGACGCCAATGCCACCTGGGATACCCATAGCGGCAATTTCAAGAAGCTCAAGAATACGCTGCTGCCGCAATTTGATTCCGCTTGCGGCAGCCTGCTGGAGGATCTCCATGATCGCGGCATGCTGGAACGAACGCTGGTCGCGGTCCTGGGTGATTTCGGTCGCACCCCCAAAATCAACAAGAGCGATGCCGGGCGGGATCACTGGAATTTCTGCTACTCGGTGATGCTGGCAGGTGGCGGCATTCGGCCTGGCTTTGTCTACGGGGCCAGTGATCGGACCGGTGCTTTTCCACGCGACATGCCAACCACGCCATCAGACATCATTGCCACCATCTACCGACTACTGGGGATCGATCATCGTCAGCAGCTACTGGACCGTTTCGATCGCCCGCACCAGATCGTCACCAAGGGAAATGTCGTCCCGGCACTGCTTGCCTGAGGCCGCTTCAGCCCTGCTTCAGCTTTTCTTTTTCAACGTGCCATCCGGGTAGTTTTTCTTGTACCAGCGATCCAGTTCGGCTGGCCAAGCAAAGCGACCCAGCTTGCTTCGATCCAGGCCTTGCAGGTGGGGTTCCTTCGTGCGCCTGGTGGGATGACGATATTTCCAGGGATGATCACCGAAAATCTCCTTGACCATGTTGGCCAGCCCGGCATCGTATTCTTTCAGTTCTGCGCGCGTGTCGACGTGGTTGTGGTCGTGGTCCGGAGGCCGGTTCGTATCAAACCAGCTTTGCACCCCCTCGGCCCAGTATTCAGCCCGGTTATTCGCTGCGTACTTGGTTTTCCAGAGTCCCTTTTTCATGGCAGCCTCGTACACGACGTCCAGTCGATCGTCGAACGTTGGGTCAACGCGGTCCAGCCCCATGTGATGCATCGCATGAGCAAACTCGTGAATGAGGATGTTCTCGGAAAAGTAAGGGTCGCCTGCCAGGGCCAACAGGTTTTCCTCCCCACAACTGACGGCCGGACGTTCGGGAGTTGCACCCAGTCCACGGGCCCGACGATCCCAGAACTTGGCAGGTTCGAGATCCGAATGCTCGGGCACCTGCGTCGTCATTTCATGCACCCCCATGATCACGAAACGTGTTCTACTCTGGATCATGGCCCGCAGGATATCCGGCCGCCTGTTGACCATGCGGTCAATCAGGTAAGCCGCTTCCAGCAAAGCATAATCGGAAACACGTTCGGAGGAGAGGATGGGAAAACCATCCACGCTGACATGTTTCCTGTAGAACGGGGCAAGCTTCCACTCCCGTTTCAATTTCTCGGAGGGAGGTTTCACCTGCCACGGGGAGACGGCCGGCTTCGCCGGATCCTCTCCAGCCCTGGCCAACTGCGTACTCACCAGCACCAACAAGATCACCAGGACCTGGCACCCACATCTAATCGCTCGCCTGCGTGAATTCCTTACCACTTAACACCTTCCCTTATGAACATGGTGACATCAGCAACGTAAGAAGGAACACGTGGCATTTTTCCACCGTGATCATACAGCGCTGGCCGAAAGACTGCTGTAGGATTTCAGTGTAATCGGAAAAGCTGGCGTCCGCCACGCGACTGACGAGGACTCTGCTCTTTCAACACTTCCCCGAGCGGCTTATGATCGGTCTCGAACATGGACCCCTGAAGAAGCTGGATGCACGCATGCTGACTGAATCTTCCCCACAGGTAACGAATCGCGGTTCGTGGCGCATCGCGTTGCTGGCCGGCCTGATGGCGGTGAGTGCCGTGACCTGTGGATCCATTGTTCAATCCACCCTGGCAAATCCCTGGCTCAACGTGCTACTGGTCATTGCCCTGTTACTGCCAGTTCTCCGTGGTGAGATCCGCCAGCAAACCGGCTGGTTGCAACAGTACTACGAAATCTATCGCCGGGCACTGCTGATCGCCGGACTGGGATGGGCCCTGGTAACCGCCGCTTATTACCTGGCCAGTATCAGGCCCTGCATCGGCGACGTCGACCTGTTCTACTACCTCTGCAACGCCCGCGACATGAACCAGCAGGCACTGGCATCCGACAATGCCTACAGCTACTTCCCGGGGGTCTACACGTTCTGGAAAACCGTGCTGGGAATCACGGGTGAAAACTTCACTGCCATCCAGCGCAGTTATCTCCCGGTGATCGTAATCAATATCCTGCTGGTCGGCGCCATTGTCTGGCGTCATAGTCGTTCGCTGGCCGCCAGCCTGTTTGCCGGGACGTGGTTCCTGGTCCTCATCTCACGGTTCCAGGCCAGTGCCGCAGAAACCGAGTTACTGGCAACGATCCCACTGCTGCTGACCGTGCTTTGCTGGGCCGGGCGTCCCCTGCAGGGTCGCCGTGGCTGGGCAGACAGCCTGCTGCTGGGTGTCGGCCTGGGCCTCACGCTCTTCATGAAACAACAGGCCGGTCTGTTATCGCTGGGAGCACTGGCCATGCTGGCCGGCTTTCGCTGGCGCAACCGATCAGACCAGCACCAATGGGCTCCCCTGGTGGCCATTCCTTTCCTGGCAGCATTCACTTTCCTGGTCGCAGTCCTGGCAGTCGGCGAAGGCTGGACTCCCATCCGGATTGGGCTGGCGACCGTGGGCCAGTATGCCCGTGAAGGCTCCTGGGGATTCAACCTGTACGTACAGATTCGGCGAGATGAAACCGCTGCCCTGGCAGCATTATTGAGCGGGATCGCCCTGACTGCCTGTTTCCGACGCCAGCCATCTGATTCCCGGGAAACCATGGCGCGGCTGGAAGTCATCCTGTTCCTGGCGATCGGCGCCCTGGCAACCCTCTGGCAACTTCGTAGTCGTGCGTACCACCATTACATGCTACTGGCAGCACCGGGACTGGTGATCACTGCCGTGCTGTTGTGGTTGGATCATTTCCCCCCGCGTCAGGCAAGTCGGCGCACCACGGCCCTGGCCCGTTGTACCCTGATCCTGCTGATCTTTGTTCCCTTCCTCCGTGACGCCGGCATGCGAGAGAGTTTCACGGTCTGGCGGATACCACGCGCCATTAATTTTGCTCCGATCCTTCCCTGGCATCAGCAGGCAGCGGTGGCCAAGGACCTGGCACGATTGCAGCAACACCTGCCAGCCCAGGCAGCTCTCTACACGATCCCACATCGTCACCATTCCGTCTATTTCATACTGCAGGCTCGCAGCTCTTCGCCAGCGGGCTATCGTTTTCAACAAGCTCCGCTCGACCAGACTGACTGGTCATTACACCCGCGAGTTCTGCTCCTGAAACCACCTGCCTGGGATGAGAGTGATCGACAGATTATCTCGGAAGAGCAACTGACACAGCTCCAGGAAACCCTTCTGCAAACCGGCTTCCAGAAGCAACTGGACCTGCCCACGATGGTGCTCTACGAGCAAGGCTCCCAGGCCATCAAGCTGTCGACGCACTAAAAAACTTCTCGATCTCACTCACCACGCGATCCTGCTGAGCATCTGTGATCTCGTAAAAGAGGGGCAGTCGCAGCAACTGGGCACTCAACGATTCTGTCACGGGCAGTGCCCGCGTCTGGGGTGACAACTGCTGTCCCATCCGGGACGTATGCAGTGGCACGTAATGAAACACGGCGTGGATCTCCTGGTCGTTGAGGTGTTTCATCAGCGCCGCGCGAGTAGCCGCATCGCGGGTGATCACGTGGAACAGGTGATAATTACTCTGGCAGTCCACGGGAATCACCGGCAAACGCAGGTGCCCTGCCTGCTCCAGGGGCGCCAGTCGCTGTTGATAATACTCGCAAATGGCTTTTCTGCGACGCGTGATCTCATCCATTTGCTGCAGTTGGGCATAAAGGAATGCACAGGTGAGTTCGCTGGGAAGGAACGAGGACCCCCAGTCAACCCAGGTGTACTTGTCGACCTTTCCATCAAAGAACTGGCGACGATTGGTTCCCTTGTCACGAATGATCTCGGCCCGATCAATCCACTCGGCATCGTTGATTGCCAGGGCGCCCCCTTCTCCGCAACCGAAGTTCTTGGATTCATGGAAGCTGAATGTACCCAGGTGCCCGATGCCTCCCAGTGCCTGCTGCTGGTACATGCTGTTCACGGCTTGTGCCGCATCTTCAATGACCTTCAATCCGTGCTCCTGGGCCAGTTGGCTGATCGTGGTCATATCACATCCCACGCCTGCGTAGTGCACCGGCAGGATGGCCCTGGTCGCCGGGCCAATCAGCGAGGCCACGTCCGCGGGATCCACGTTCAGCGTATGGGGATCGATATCGGCAAATATGGGCCGGGCTCCCGAGCGGGCGACGGCCAGGGCCGTCGAAACGAACGTGTACGACGGGACAATCACTTCATCCCCGGGACCCAGGTCGCAGAGCATGACTGCCATTTCCAGGGCGGCCGTACAGGAAGGTGTCATCAGGACCCGCTGAATCCCCAGGCGTTCCTGCAGCAACTGCGCACATTTCTGCGTGTAGGGTCCATCGGACCCGATCCTGACCGATGCCACGGCATCCGTCAGGTAATCGATTTCCTTTCCCGTGATCCAGGGTCGATTGAAAGGAATCTGCTCGGCCATGATATCTTCCTGATGAACAAGCCGGGGAGTCATCTACGAACGGAACAACGACCCAGCGTTCGGGATTCAGAGCCCGGCCCGGTCGTCTCGCTTGGTCTCATTGATCATCCCTGATAAACTGCCCATTGGCAACCGCCATACTGTCTGTGAAGATCGTCGTCCTTTTCTCCAGAGGCGGCCCGCAATCACTGCTCCAGAAAGACGACCCATGAAGCTCTCGCACCGATACGCCCTGAATCTCTGCATGCTGGCCTGCTGGTGGTTAAGTCCCTCGCTGCAGGCCGATGAATTGCCCAGCGAGGTGACCATCGCCACCTGGAACCTGGAATGGTTTTTTGACGCCAACCAGGGAGACAATCGTTCTCCCCTGGCACGTGCCCAATCCGCCCCTTCCGAGAAAGAATGGCACTGGAAACGAGACCACGTTGCGGAAGTGATTGCCCAACTCAAGCCCACGATCCTTGCCCTGCAGGAAATCGAAAATCGGCAGGTCCTGCGAGAACTCACCCAGCAACTAGAATCAAAACACCAACTGAAGTACCGGATTGCCTTTGTCGAAGGATGGGACACGTACACCGAACAGGACGTGGCCGTTCTCTACCAGGGTGGGCTCGTCCAGTACAGTCGACATGAACAAAGCCGAGACATGTTCGAGAGTCGCGAGTACTACAATGTTTCCAAGCACCTGGTCACCCGTTTTCGCTGGCAAAGTGGGGATCACACCGAACAGCTGACCCTCGTGAATGTACATTTCCGTGCCGGCCAAAGGGGAGCCAGCCTGCGCCAGCGCCAGGCGAAACTGATCCGCCACTGGATCGACCCCCACGTGCGCCGCGGTGAAAATGTTGTCGTCATCGGCGACGTCAATAGCGACGAGGATTGCCAGCAGCCCGACATAGCGTGTGAAGTGGGCCTGCTGTGCGGGCGCACGCAACCGGCCGCGCTACAATTAACTGACCTGCACCGCCACCTGCAACCCGGGCAGCAGGCCACCCATATGATCGGCAAGCAATTTGATCGCATCCTGATCAGTCCTAGCATGCAACAGGACGATCCCGAGAAACGCGATCTTGTCTTTGAATCCATTCGCTCCGGCAAAAAACTCGTGGTACGAGGCCAGCAGACCGATACCGAGCATCGCGACATCTACTACAAGATTTCCCCGCAAGAGCGCGATGTCAGCGACCATTATCCCCTCATCGCCACTTTCAAGACCCGGTAACCTATTGCACATGAATGACCCGTCCGAACCCGCTGAAGCGAAACCACTGACCATTCGACTCGATCAATTTCTCCAACTGGCACACATTGCTGGGACCGGCGGACAGGCCAAACAACTGATCCAGCAGGGAAATGTCAGCGTGAACGGTGAAATCGAAACCCGCCGTCGGCGACAGTTACGAGTGGGAGATCAGGTTGCCGTGGGGGATGAATTGCTGGAAGTCGAACTGGAATCTTAAACGCGACGGGTCCAGTTGTCGGCAAAAACCTCCCACTTCCCCGAAATCACCTCGCCTCCTTGGCTGACCTATCTTTGCAGATCTGTCCGGATAAGTGGATTGGCGCATCTGAAAAATGTATCCTTCAGTAAGATTGGGTGAACTGGGTACTCATTCCGATAATGGTGAATGCGACTGATGGATCAGACGGAGATGCTGAAACTATATCGGATCATGCTGACCGCTCGTCGTATCGACGAGTTGGAGGAGCAAATGACCCATCGCGGGGAGGCTTTCTTTCAGCTTTCCGCTGCTGGTCATGAAGCAACTGCCGCCCTGGCGCCTCATCTTCATGAAGATGACTGGCTGCATTGTCATTACCGCGATCGGGCCTTGTTGATTGCTCGAGGTTTGCCGGTTCGCACGTTTTTTGACAACCTGCTTTGCAAGGATCATGCTCCCGGTCGCGGTCGGCGGATGAGTCCTTTCATGAGTGATCCGGCGTTAAAGATTCTCAGCATGGTCACCCCTACCGGTAACAACGCCCTGCAATCGGTAGGCGTGGCGGCAGCGGTCAAGGATCAACCGGGTAATCCAATCGTCTACACCGGCATCGGGGATGGGACCACGCAGCAGGGAGAATTCCTGGAAGCCTGCGCGGAGGCTTCACGATCCGGGTTACCGGTTCTTTTTGTAGTCCAGGACAACAAGTGGGCGATTTCAACCCAGACAACTCAAAAAACTTTCTACTCGCTTCCCGACGGCAAGGCCACGGAGTTTTGTGGTATTCCCATCTGTTACGCGGATGGACGTGACGTGGTTGAGGCAGACGCGGTTTTCCGCGAGACCGTGGCCGGGATGCGACAGGACCGCAAGCCCCGGATCATCGTCCTGGAACTGGAGAGGTTGGCCAGTCACACGAATGCGGACGACCAGCGAATTTACCGGGACGAGCAGGACCTTGCCGAGGCTCGCACCAACTCGGATCCCATCAAGATTCTCCAGCAGCGGTTGTTGGCCATGGACTTCAACGAGGCGGACCTGCAGGTCATGGATTCTCAAATCAGGGACCAGATCGACGCTGCCCAGAACGAGGCCGTGGACGGCCCGGAACCGCTGGCGACCAAGACAGCCAAGCAACCACTGAACGTCGAACTGACTCATCCCTCGCGGCAGCAAACAGGCACGAAAAGTGGTCCGCAACTCACCATGCGGGAAGCGTTGAGAAACGTCCTGCACCACCACCTGCACAATGATCAACGGGTAACTCTCTTTGGCGAGGATATCGAAGACCCCAAGGGCGATGTCTTTGGCGTCACGAAGGGTTTGAGCACGGAATTTCCTTCCCGGGTCCGCAATGCACCCTTGTCGGAGTCCACGATCATCGGCACGTCCATCGGCCGGGCTCTAGCGGGTGAGCGACCGGTGGCCTTCCTGCAATTTGCAGACTTCCTGCCACTGGCCTTCAATCAAATCGCCTCGGAGCTGTCCACCATTCATTGGCGCAGTGATGGTCAGTGGAAAGTACCGGTCATCACCATGATCGCCTGTGGCGGTTACCGACCGGGGCTGGGCCCCTACCATGCCCAGACCTTTGAATCGATCCTGGCTCACAACCCGGGGGTCGATGTTTTCATGCCCTCGACAGCAGAAGATGCCGCGGGGTTACTCAATGCCGCCTTCGCATCAGAACGTCCCACCATGTTCCTCTATCCCAAGACCTGCCTTAACGACAGCCAGAACACGACCTCGACTGACGTGGCAAACCAGTTCGTTCCCATTGGAACAGCCCGCAAGGTACGGGCCGGCCGCGATGTTACCTTCGTCTGCTGGGGCAACACGGTCCGCCTCTGTGTCCAGGCAGCCGAGGCACTGGAAAAGGCGGGCATAGAAGCCGACGTCATCGACCTGCGTTCGCTTTATCCCTGGGATGAGAAGTGCGTCCTGGCTTCTGCCGAACAAACAGCTCGACTCATCGTGGTCCACGAGGACAATCGCACCTGCGGACTGGGCGCCGAGATCCTGGCCACGGTAGGTGAACAGGCCCGCTTACCGATTTCCATGCGACGAGTCACCCGTCCAGACACCTATGTGCCTTGTAATTTCGCCAATCAAATCGAGGTCATGCCCTCGTTCAAGTCCGTGCTCACGACAGCGGCCGAACTACTCAATCTTGATCTTTCCTGGATCCCTCCCAAGGAACAGGAGCAGGGATTCCATTTCGTCGACGCCATCGGATCAGGTCCTTCGGATGAACAGGTCATCGTGGTTGAGATCAACATCCAACCAGGCCAGGTGGTCCAGCGCGGGGACATCATTGCCTCCCTGGAGGCCACCAAGAGCGTTTTCGAAATCACGTCGCCCGTGGATGGTACCGTCACCGAGATTTTTGCCCAGGAAGGCGAGACGGTACCGGTCGGGCAACCGCTGCTAAAAATCCAGACCGAGATCACGGAAACACACATCAAACCCATCACGCAGGAACAATCCGGAACACCGGTGATCAAGCAGCGAAAATCAGAAACCACCCTGCAAGTTCCCAGTCGCACCCTCGATCACCGTGCCTTCGATGTCGGAATTTCCTCCATCGCCACGGTCAGTGGCAGTCGCCTGATTTCCAATGCCGACCTGAACCTGGTCGGCACAAACATGAAAACAGACGACATCGTCCGACTCACCGGGATCGAAACCCGGCACTGGGCTGCCGAGGGAGAAGACGCCGTCAGCATGGCCGTGAAATCCTGCTGGCAGGTCCTGGAACAGGAACAGTTGATCATTGATGACCTGGACCTGGTCATTTGCAGCACCACCAGCCCCCAGTCAGTCACTCCCTCGATGGCCTGCCGCGTCCTCAACGGCCTGGCCCAGGGGAAATCCGATACCATGTTGCAGGCCTACGACATCAACGCGGCCTGTTCCGGCTATCTTTACGCATTGCAGGCCGGTTACGATTTCCTGCAGAGCACGCCGCGGGGCCGTGTCCTGGTAGTCACGGCCGAGGTGCTCTCACCGTTGCTCAACCCGGATGACTTTGACACGGCTATCCTCTTTGGAGACGCCACCACGGCCACGATCCTCTACGGGGAGAGCCATTTTCACCAGGCCAGGGCACGGCTTCATCGACCCGACCTCTCGGCCAAGGGGGAGGACGGTAGCACGCTTTCTGTCCCCTTCCGTCACGATGGGTTCATCCAGATGAAAGGCCGCCGGGTCTTTACCGAGGCGGTACGTTCCATGATCAGCAGCTTGACACGTGTCTGCCACCAGCAGGGAATGAACGTCAATGACCTCAACCTGATCGTCCCACACCAGGCAAACCAACGCATCATTGATGCCATCCAGAGTCGCGTGGAACCCCAGGTTTTCAGCAATATTCGCCATCACGGCAACACCTCGTCCAGCAGCATCCCGCTCTGCCTGAACGAACTGCTCCCACACTTCGAACCCGGACAACAACTGGGACTGTGTGCCTTTGGAGGCGGCTTCACCTTCGGTGCAGGAATCCTGGAAGCCGTCTAAACCGCTGGACACCAGGCAGACCCTTCCCGGCTGACAGACCAATCGCTCATGATCGCAACCAACGACTCCCTGGGATTACTGGAAACCACCGGATTCACGCCGGCGCTGGTCGCCCTGGACGTGATGGCCAAGGCCGCTTCCGTGCAGGTCAGGCAGGCGGAAGTCAACGATTTCCTCGGCATTTGCATCAAGATTACCGGTTCCGCCGCTGACGTGGAAACGGCCCTGCAAGCCGGGTACGGCATCGCCAAGCAAATGGGGGGTCGGCCGGTGACCAATTTAATTCGACGTGTCGAAGAAGAATCCTGGCAGGCCATCGACAGCCCTGCTGAATTCAACCCCCTGATCCAACAGGATGTCGTCCATTTTCCCCACACCAGTACCTCACCTCATTCGTCAAACGACAAGGAAGAACCAGTGGCTGAACATCATGCACATGCCCTGGGGTTCATCGAAACCCAGGGCTTCACTGCCGTTTTTGAAGCAATCGACCAGGCCTGTAAAACTGCCAACGTGGAAGTCGTTGGCAAGGAAAAACTGGGGGGTGGCTATGTCACCGTGATCATCCAGGGTGACGTGGCGGCCGTTCAAGCAGCGATCGACACGGGCCAGCAAAGCGTCGCCGAACTGGGGAACCTGATCGCTGCCCACGTGATCGCTCGTCCCTCAACCGCCGTCCTGGATTTACTGCCAGCGGTAGCGACATCCTAAACGGCCCCGTCAGGGGAAGCAGCTAGTTAGACTCTGGCGGGTTGTTCTCGGACCACGACGGGTCCTCTTCTCGTCCCAGGTCAAACCAGTTGCTGTAGATCATGTAAAACATGGGAACCAGGAACAGGATCAGCAAGGTTCCCAGTAGCAGGCCAAAGGTCAGGGCCGTGGCCATCGGCTTGAGCAACTGGGCCTGGAATGAGGATTCCAGCAGCAGCGGGAAAAGCCCCGCAATGGTCGTCATCGATGTCAACAAGACGGGACGGAAACGATGCCGTCCACCATCCATGAGGGCCGCCTTGAGAGGTTGACCGGCACGTACACGACGATTAATAAAATCAACCAGCACGATCGAATCATTGATGACCACACCGGTCAGCGCCACGATTCCGCACATGCTCATCAGGCTGATATTGAGCCCCATCAGGGCATGTCCCCAGACGGCCCCGATGAGGCCAAAGGGAATGATCGCCAGGATTAGCAATGGCTGGAAGTAAGAACGAAATTCCACCGTCAGTACGACAAACACAGCCATGAGTGCAACCATGAAACCGATCAACAGGCTCCGCACTGACTCGACCGTCTGTTCCTGTTGACCCTCCCAGCGAATCATCACGTGCGGAAACTTCTTCTCCATCAATGGCACAACCTTGCGGCGGAAGCGGGCCACGCTGGCCGCCGCATTGCCAACCGCCTCATCCATGTCCGCCGTGATCGTTGCCGACCGCATCTGGTCAATTCGATTAATCTCACCATAGCGTGTCGCTTCCACGATATTCGCCAGTTCCGTTAACGGTCGTTCCACCCCGTCACTGGCCCGAACCCGGACCCGCTCCAGATCCGAAAGCGAACGCCGCTGGGCCTCCGGGTAGCGAACCATTAGCTTGACCTCGTGACGTCCCCGCTGCAAACGCATCACTTCTTCACCGTAATAGGATCCCCGGATCGTATCGGCCAGCTCGCGGGCCGTAATCCCCATGGCCAGCGCCTGGTCTTTTACCGAAAACTGGTACTCCAGCTTGCCCAGGTACATATCATCGCCAATATCAAAGACACCGGGTTCCATGGCCAGTTGCTGCTTGCAGAAATCACGTGCCTGCTCGAGTTCTTCGATGTAACCGGTCGGTACCAGTAGCTTGAATTCGATCGGGCGGCCACCGGGTCCCATCGCCGGAGCTGCAAAACTCAAAGTCTCCGCACCGGGAACACTGCCCACTTCCTGTCGCCAGGCAGCGATTAACTGCTCACTAGTAATCGACCTATCCTCCAGGTCAACCAGCTCCACATCCACGACCCCCACATGGGCTCCCGAGCTGCGCTGGTCCGCGCCCAGCGTATCGGGCATGGTGGTATGTCCCACCGCGCGGTGTCGCAGTTTAAGTAGTGGCCGATCAGGAGAGAGCTTCTTTTCAACCCGGAGCACAGCTGCCTCCAGCCTACGGGTTGTTTCATCAGTGATCTCCGCTGGCGTGCCGTCCGGGTAGACCACCTTGGCACCGACCAGCGGACTGTCCACCTTGGGAAAAATCACAAAGGGTGTCAGGCCGACCTGGACTGCCCCAAAGGTAATGCACAGCAGACAAAGACCACCCAGCACGAACATCCAGGGACGGTCCAGGCCCCAGTTCATCGAGGGGAGGTAAAACCGTTCCACCGTGAAACGCATGGCCGCCTGCGTCCACAGATTGCACGTTTCAAAAATCCGTTTCAGAAAACGTACCGGGAACAGGAAGAAACCTGCCAGCTCGAATAAAAAACTATCCTTGTGAGACAAATGACAGGGCAGCACAAAGATACTTTCGACCAGCGAGATGCACAGCATGGCAATCACGGCAACCGGCAGCACGGCAAAGAACTTGCCCATCACTCCACTAATAAAGAACAGCGGGGCAAACATGATAATCGTCGTCGTCACCGAGGCCGTGACGGCAGGCAGAACCTCGCAGGCACCCTCGATGGCTGCCTGGGAATAATCATTGCCTTTCTTGCTGCGATGCGTGTAAATATTCTCTCCGATCACGATCGCATCATCAACAACGATACCAAGCGCCAGCAAAAAAGCAAAAAGGGAAAGCAGGTTGAGGGTGTGCCCCATGTAGAGCAGTATCACGCCAGCGCCCAGCACCGAGATCGGGATCCCCAAGGCAACCCAAAATGCCAGCTTTAACTCCAGGAACACGGCCAGCACCAGGAACACCAGCACCAATCCCTGGGTACCATTCTTGCGTAACAGGTTCATGCGCCCGCGGACGTGCACGGACTGATCAAAAAAGACAGTCATCCGGTAACCCGCCGGTAACGGATCGTAACCAACCCCCTGTTGCTTGTCCGCGGCATACTTGTGGACTGCATCGCAAAGAGCCAGCACATCCTCGTCGGCGGTGCGATCGATGGCAACGACCAGCGCCGGATGTCCGTCAACGTAGTCGATGGAATCCAGATCACTGAACCCGTCACGAACCGTTCCCACATCGCTCACGGTAAGGACCACACCATCGGGACGCGTCAACAATGGTAGCTGAGCAATTTCCTCGCCCGTGACACGTTTGTTGGTGCCCCGCAACAAGACCTCACGGACATTGGACCGCAGCGTGCCCCCCGGGATATCGACGTTTTCACTGCGCAGGATCTGGGAAACCTGCTTCAGCGTTAAGCCATATTTACGCAATGTCTCTTCACGAATTTCAACATCAATCTGGTAAGGACGGGCCCCGATAATCGAGGCCTGCGAGACAATCGACTTGTCCGGATCGAACGTCACGGAACGAAGGAGACGATTGAATCCCCGGGGCGCTATCGACTTGACCGTCAGCAACTCCTCGCGAACACGTTCGGTCACCTCACGCAATGCCAGTTCCGAAGATAATCCCTGCTCGTCAGGCCCGATAACCGCTACCCGAATGGCCGGCATGCGCATCGTGACTTGCCGAATATCCCGTTTTTCCGCCAGTTCCGGGAAGCTTGGGATGCGGTCAACCTCGGAACGAACCTCATTGAGCACCCGCTGAACATCCTTGACCGATGGATCAAGTTCCAGGATCAGGTAACCAACCCCCTCGCGGGATACCGACGTCTTTTTCTTGATCCCGACGATCGATCGAATCGCCTCCTCGATCTTCTGGCAAATCCCCTCTTCCACTTCTTCGGGACTGGCTCCCGGATAGGGAACCGAAACCAACAGGATCTCCAGTTCAAATTCCGGGAACGACTCGCGGCGCATGTTCCCAAAGCTAAACAGACCAATGGCCATGACAACAAGGACCATGGTGTTCATGGCCTGGGAATTAACAGTCGCCCAGCGAATCAAAGCACGCATCTACTGGTTGGCCTCCCTCGACTCAGGCACTTTGAGTAACGGTTTCGGGACCAAGCGCGACCTCTTGTAACGAATCGTATCACCACTTCCGGCCCCCGTGAACGGTCGTACCACGACCAGCTGATGAGGCCGCAAGTTGCCAGAACTGTTGTCGATAATCCATTCAGTACTGGTTCCCTCTCCCCAGGTGCGGACCAGGTCCACATGTTCAACCAGGTCCAGGGAACCCTCCCCCTCGCTAGCGCCCGGCTTGACAACCCAAACCCGGTTACCAGGCTGGATCGCCCGTTCAGGAACTCGCACCAGCGGTGAAACCGGACTGGCCTTAATCAAGACCGTGACGTACATACCACGTACCAGGGTGCTGGGTCCGCTGTCCTCGGACGCCCCCGGTCGGTGAGGCTCATTCACCACCACCCTCACCGGGACGGTGCGGGTCTCCTGGTCCAGGCCCAGTCCATCGTAACGTTCCAGGTGGCCACTCCACTTGTAAATGGCCCCCGCTCGACCAACCAGCTCGTAAATCACGTCCACCGGGGTCTTTGGCAAACGGTATCCAGCGGACTTATCCCCGGACTCGCTGCTGGCAACAGGTTTGCCAGCTCGCTGGTCCCAGATCCAGTAGAGATCATCCATCCGCAAGTTACATCTCACCTCCACGTGCGAGGTGTCTTCAATCGTCACCAGGGGTGTCCCCTTCTGGGCAAAGGAATCTTCTTCCACCAGGTCCCGGATGATCACTCCACTGACCGGCGACTTGATGATGGTGCGACTATCGTCCAGGCTGGCCTTGTCGAGCTGAATCTGGGCCAGATCCCGGGCAGCTTCCATGCGATATCTACTCTTGCTCAGCTTGGCTGCCTGACCGGCCAACTGGGTCCTGGTGGTGCGGGCCGTCAAGACGGCCCGCTCAGCACGCTCCAGGTCGCTAGCCAGAATTACCTGGTCACCCTCGAGTTTTTTTAACCGGCTGAATTCCCTTAACTGCAGTTCCAGTTCCATCTCGGAAATCTTGGCTAATTCATCCACGTTGTTTATCTCTATCGCCACTTCTTCGAAATCCAGTGTCGATTGCACCAGTTGCTTGGTAAGCCGACTCACCTCCAGCTTGTAGTCACGATCGTCAATACGCAACAGCTCCTGCCCCTTTCGCACGTAATGTCCCGCGCGACAGACCGTCGACTTCTGGGCGATTCTTCCCGCCACCTGGGCCGCCAGCTGGATCTCCCGGTAAGGAACGACCACTCCGTCCGTCTCCAGTAGCAGCACCTGGTCGTGGCCCACCACGGGGGCCACAAGCAACTCCTGCTCAACCTGCTGGATCTGCTGGCGAACCGTTGGCTCCGTCCCGCTAAACCACTGCAAGACCTGGTAGGCAATCACCAGGATGACTACTGGTAAAATGTAGCCCAGGACGTTCTTCAACTGGCTGGATCGATCGTTCATAACGTTTCTCGTCTTCCTCAATCTCTTTCAAACAACCCTTCAAGGGCTGTTGGTGGTTCCGGAAAGCTCCTCGAGCATGTCCCGCAACAAGCTGTCAATTTCCCAGATTGGCTGACCTTGAAGAGAAGCAAGCGTCAAGGCCGTAATGTGAAAGGCCAGCTGATCCAGTGAATGGTACTGTCGACGATCCTCTTCCGGTGTCAACAAGGCAATTACTTCTCCAGCCATCCGGTAATAAACACATTGCCCTATCACACTCAAGGCAATCTGGCGACGCCGGTAGGTCGGCACCTCGGACGGCAACCAGTTGTCGAGCAAACTCTCCAAGTATTCGAACCGTGGGCGAAAATGTTGCTCTACCAATTCCTGGCAAGCCTCCGTTGGCTGCAGCACCTCGCGCATCAGTAACTTGACCTGCCAGGGCACCTGATCATTCCCCAGCATCCGTTCCAGCAAAGTGCGAACGTGATCATACAAACGGATCTCTGCCGAGGTCGAAGCGGAACGCTCGGGAGGTGCAATTTGCTGAATCCGCGCCTCGCTGGCCCGTCGAACGGTCTCCAGGTACAGTTGTGATTTGTCCCCAAAGTAGTACTTCACGCTGGCCACGTTCACATCAGCTGCCGCGCAAATCTCGCGCACCGTGGATGAGCCAAACCCTTTCTCAGCAAAAATCCGACCCGCCGCCATCAGGAGTCGTTCCCGCGTGACATCCGTCGACATGGCTTACCTCCCGACCAGGATTCCCCTGCCTGAAAACAAGCAGAAACCTTGAAAAAGAATGTTTTTGAATTTAAACACGTGTTTAAAACCATGTTATCAAACAAGCGTTTAATGCCAACCCGCAAAAAAGGATAGGCTCCAGAAAAATGGTGTCGCCGGTATCCCTGTAACCCGTGCAAGTGGCCCAACGAAACTCAGATCGTGGTGGCACCGAGTGCTTGCAGGTCCTCACGGGCAACGTCCAACATACGCTGTAGTAACAGCGCCGCATCCAGTTGGTCCGCATTTTCAACCACGCCGACAATCCCATTGCAGGGCGTCCCACGATCCTCGGCTTGTTCCACGTGGGTAATAAAATCCCCCAGGTCTCCGGAAAGTTCCAGTGCCGTGGCCAGGTCCATCTGCCCAGCCACGAGCTCGTTGATTTGACCGGGCCACCACCGATCATCCAGCAGCGCCGGATTCAAGTGTTCCACCAACACCGTTTCCACGCCGCCGGCATGCTGGTCACCTCGGTCTCCCGCGAACTCGACCAGTGGCTCGTGTAACCAGCGAAAGGCAAATTCTGCACAGTCACTCTGACGCAGCCCTTCCTGGATTGCTTCTCGATGGACAATCGACCCATGCACATCGACCACGTAAAGGGCACGCGGTTGCAGGGCCTGGCAAACGGCATTGGCAAATCCTTTCACGTAACGCGTCACCAGTTCCGGCGTAATGTCGATACTCATTCCAAAGGGTAATCCCCAGGTCAGGTGCCCGTAATCAACCGGTCGAATCAGCCGCAGTTCGGGAACCTGCTCTGCCAGTTGGTTGAGAACTCCATAGCTTTGGATCGTATCGGTGGCCAGCGGCAAGTGCGGCCCATGTTCTTCCACGGCCGTATCAACGCTGAATGCTATAATTTGCCCTTCCTGTACCTCGCCGGCAGGACCAGCCGGCAGTTCCACGATCTCCAGCTGGTCACTCACCTGTGTCCGCTGGCGGGTCCCCTGGAAGCAGGGAAAGCAGGCCTTGATGCGTTCCAGCAATGCTTCCTGGAGCGCGGGGTCGAGGGCTTCACGATAGAGGGGCGGCAGGACCAGTGGTCCCAGCTCGGCCAGTGCACTGGTCGGTGTAGATAGCGAACAGATCGGCAGCCGCCACGGTTGCTGACCTAACTTGCCCTGCAGGACCGGCAGACTGTAGCTGGTAACAAAGGGCCCCTCGTTAATACGTTGGGGTAAATAGTCGCTCAACTCGCTCATCGATCAACTCCTGGAAACCAACAAGAACTGCCTGCCGGCTGGAAGGTATCGCTGAAGTTGCTATGATTGTCAACTCACTAGCAAACAACAGCCGGAAACTGATTTAACGAAGCGACCGCAATCCGTAGGAGAGAACATGTTCGAAACGCTGGAGATGGCACCACCTGACGCAATCCTGGGCCTGGCAGAAGCATTTCGCCAGGATCCGAACCCGGACAAGATCAATCTCAGTGTCGGTGTCTACAAGAACTCCGAGGGTGTGACACCCATCCTGGAATGCGTGAAAGCAGCCGAGCAAAAACTGCTGGCCGAGGAAACCCAAAAATCCTACCTGGCCATCGATGGCAGCCCCCTCTACACGCAACAGGTCAAGCAACTGCTGTTCGGAGAATCGATTGACCTGGACCGGGTGGCCACGCTGCAGGCTCCGGGAGGCACAGGTGCTCTGCGGGTGGCGGCTGAGTTTCTCCATAAAAGTGCCGGGCTGCAACGCATCTGGTGCAGCACCCCGACCTGGGCCAACCACATTAACATTTTCCAGGCGGCCGGCCTGGAAGTGGAATGGTATCCCTACCTGGACGATGATCGTCGTGGCCTGGACTTCGGGGCCATGGAGGCCAAGCTCGCTGAAATCCCAGCCGGCGACATTATCTGCCTTCATGCCTGCTGTCATAATCCCAGCGGCGTTGATCCCTCACTGGAACAATGGCAACGCATTGCCAAGATTGCCCAGCAACAGCAACTCGTCGTACTCCTGGATTTTGCTTACCAGGGATTCGGAGGCGGACTCCAGGAAGACGCCGCCTGCCTGGCGCCGCTGGTCAACTCGGGATGTGATCTGCTGGTCTGCAATTCCTTTTCCAAGAACTTCGGTCTCTACAGCGAACGCGTGGGTGCCCTGACGATGGTCGCCTCTTCCGCAGATGCTGCGGCCGCAGCGCTGAGTCACGCGAAGTCAACCGTGCGAGCCAATTACAGCAATCCCCCGAAACATGGAGCAGCTATTGTCACGACGATTCTCAACGATGCGCAGTTGCGATCCCAGTGGGAACAGGAACTGACCGACATGCGTCAGCGGATTAGTGACATGCGACAACGATTCGTCCAGGTGATGCAGGAGAAAAACGATGCTCACGATTTTTCTGCCATCACCCGGCAATGCGGCATGTTTTCCTTTTCGGGGTTAAGCAAGCTGCAGGTCGACCGACTGCGCAGCGACTACTCGATCTATATCGTCGGCAGTGGACGCATCAACGTCGCGGGGATCACGGAAAACAACATCGAACGCCTTTGCGATGCCATCCTGGAAGTGCTGTAGGACGCGGGCAGCAATCGCAACGTTACTCAATCCAGCAGGTAGCCCATGTCCAGGTAAACCTGCAGCGATGATTCATCCAGGGAAGCAGCGTGTTCGAAACCACGGCTCGTCAGTGAAAACTCCGCGCCCATCTGGTGCATGACGAAACCGGCGACACACAGCTCTCGAAATCCGTCCAGGAATCGCAGCGTGACCTGCGGGTCGCGCTGGTTACGAAAAACCAGGTAACAACCAGGAGCTGTCTCGACGTAGATGGCCAACAAGCGCCTGGCCGATTCGAATTCCTGTTGCGTTCCCTTGATTTCCAGGATTCCGCACTGCCTGGCGGCACACAGAATCGCCTGCGCCTCGGAACTCAAATCAACCGGCGAACGATTCGCATCCAGCGAACCGACCAGCACATTGCCACAAAGCCGGGCGAAAGCCGAAATGGTCGGTAAGCCGGCAAGCAGTTCCTCCAGCTCGTTCGAATTGCTATCTGCCTGGCTCAGGTATCTGGGTAAGGTCATCCGCTTCATCCACCTGAAGGTACCGGGATCCAAAAGCCGAAAGGCCATTCTTTTACCCTAGAGGGCCTTGCTCCCGCTACCCTAGAGGGCCTTGCTCCCGCTGTCTAGCGGGAGATTTTCCAGCGGTCGAAAACCGGGGCCCACGTGGCAAAAAATCAACACACGTGGTGAATTGGCAACAGTAGGCGCAGCAATTGATTTCTTGCTATAAGTCGCAAGTCCTTTTTGTCACGTGATTTACATGCCTTCAGGAGCTTTCGCTTCGGCTTCGGCATCCGGAATGCAATAGTAAAGACCTTGCGCATTGGAACGCGCCCCGAACGTCCCCCCTTACTATATCCGCCCGAGGAGTTGCACCGTGGCACGACCGAAAACCAAGTCAACACAATCCGCCCCAGCAAGTCCTGCCAGGGCATCCAGCAGCACGGACGACCCCATTCGCATGTACCTGACGCAAATGGGAAAGATTCCCATGCTTACTCGCGAAGAAGAAGTCAACGCGGCCAAGGCCATCAAGTACACGCGACGGCTTTTTCGTGAACACATGCTGGCGACCGACTTCGTTTTACAGGGAGCGATGAGTACCCTGGACCAGGTACAAAATCGCAAGCTGCGCCTGGACCGCACGATCGAGGTATCTGTCACCAACACCACGGAAAAGAAGAATATCCTGAAAAGGCTGACGCCGAACCTCAAGACCCTGCAATACCTGCTCGCACAGAATTCAGGCGATTACCACGTGGCGATCAACAAGAGACACTCCAAGGCCCGACGACGACAGGCCTGGAAGACACTGGTGATACGCCGCAACAAGTCAGTACGACTGATCGAGGAAATGAAGCTGCGCACCAATCGACTCCAACCTATCTTCGAAAACCTTTGCGAGATCAACCAGCGCATGCAATCGCTGAAATCCCAGCTCGCGGAAGGAGCCGGCAATGATTTTGGCCTGCCCGCGAACCGGTCAGAGCTGCGCGAAGAACTGCGAAACCTGATGCGCATGACGTTCGAGAGTCCTGCTACCCTGGACCGTCGCGTCCGGAAAACCAAGTGGCTCCAGCAGCGCTACGACGTTGCCAAGCAACGCTTGTCTGCCGGAAATCTACGCCTCGTGATCTCGATTGCCAAGAAGTATCGAAACCGGGGCCTCAGCTTCCTGGACCTGATCCAGGAAGGTAACACGGGCCTGATGCGAGCCGTTGACAAGTTCGAACACGAACGAGGTTACAAGTTCTCGACCTATGCCACCTGGTGGATCCGACAGGCCATCACGCGAGCCATCGCTGACCAGAGTCGCACGATCCGGGTTCCGGTGCACATGATCGAGACGATGACCAAGGTCCGGAATGTAAGTCGTC
>JAYGDH010000274.1:0-3210 GCA_046583055.1 Pirellulaceae bacterium
TCACGAGCTGGTCCAGGCCAAGGTGCCAGCGATTTCCAACGTCGTTGCCCGGACCGCTGTTTAAGGTCAAGAGCACAGAAGGAAATGACGTCGAGCTGTCGACTTTGCGGACTGGCGGTATGAGAGGCAGTCACATAGATCACTCGATCGATGACCGCAGCACGGTGATACTGGCAAGGTCTTGGCAGCGGTGGCAAGGCGTTCTCAGTAATCTTCAGCTTCTTGGTGGTTTGATTCCAACTCACGAGCAGCACGTCAGCGACTGGATGGTTGGTTGGTGTTGTTTTTCCACTGGCTGCATCTTTAACGTCTCCATAGGACTCACCGCCGAGCAGGTAAACTCCCTCGGTGGTGGAAACCGTGGCTGCATAAGCGAGCGGTTTTGATAATTGGGATGCGCTTTGCCAGCTGGTATCGCCTTTTTCGAGCACAAACACTTTCTTGTGCCAGACCTTGTTTCCTTTCGGTTTATCGCCTACTTGCCAGGGGGGTCCGTTGGGAAAGTTGGCACCTCCGGCCACGATCAGCGCGCCGTTGTGGACTCCTGCATTGGGGCCACCCAGGCCGAACTGGTTGGGGATGAGAGGCAACTGAATCCAGTTGAGTGGCGCTGTTGCCCCGCTGGATCCATGAAGGGAGAGAAGAATAAAAGTCAGCGTTGCGAGCAGGATGCGATTCATGTCAGAAGACCATCTAATGGGTGGTAAGGTAGTTGAATGCGGGTTGCGATAATTCTAGTATTGGGCACGGTGCCGGGAAGTGGCTACCGCTCTTTAGCGTAACGCAGTTTATTGTCCCGATGCAAACCGAGGCCGGAAAAGTTTGGACAGACAAGGCCTATCGTGAAAGCATGGTGGCCTTGCCTGCCGGTGTCATGGAAATCAAGGTTTGCGTGGTCAAGGTCCAGGCCAGCAGACGATTGAACTAAAATCCGTGGTATTGACTCGACTGGCCGATTAAAGGCCACCCGGTTGCTAGGAAACTGGTTGCAGGGAGAATATTTCTACATCTACTCCTGGTGCGTAATGGGCCAGCGGCGGATTTTCCGAAATGCCGTTCAACCCGGTGGCGGTCACCAGGCTGTCCTCGAGATGGAGAAGTTTCACGGCATGTGCCGGGTAAGGTGGATGGTGTACCTGGGCGCGGCAGAGGCGGTTTCGATGTTCGACAAACAGGAAATAGCGTTCCAGTAGGAAATGCTCCAGCGTGTCGGGTGCAGACGGGCCAAGTGCTTGTCCGACCTGGTATTGGCATCGATGCTGTGCCTCAGATTGGCTCCGATCCAGCTCGTAGTTTGTCAGCTCGTCCCGTGTTTCCATTTTCATGGTTGCATAGTGGTAGGGCAGGCTCCACCCCCTGTGTGCCGCCCAGACAGCGGAGCGGTGGTTTGCGTCCATCGACATGAAGTAGATACCTGGTTGGCCCTGGTGATGAACGTAGGTGCGGACATTAGTCTCCAGGAACCGGAAAGACATCAATTCCGGCCACCATCTAGCCCGCACCCCTTCCATGGCGAAAAGGACAATACTCACGTAGGCCGCCTTGTCGTGGAGGTCAAGTGAAAGCGATTCAGGAATCAGGGGGAGTAAATCTTCTTCCGGAACCTGCCAGTGCAGGAACAAGAGAGAACGCCATCGTTGATACCCAATAGCACGTTCGTCAGGTCGCTGGCCTGGTAACAACCGATTGATATTGGCAACGGGTTCGGGCATGACGGTTCTATTAACAGTTCCTGGTTAGTGATCTGCCAGCTTGATGACCATGCACTGGGTTGTGGGCATTTCAATCAAGCCTTCCGGCTTGTCTGCAAAGAACTCGTCGAATGCTTGTTTGACTCCTGCCAGGATGGAATAGTCATGGGTGATCATCACACCGCCCGGCAACATCCGAGGATAGAAGAACTCCAGGCACGCCAGGGTTCCATCGTAAAGATCCACGTCAAAGTGAGCTAGTGAATAACGGGCTTCGTGGACTTCATCAACTCCCTCCGTCGAATCAGGGAAAAGGCCTTCGTAATACTGGATGTTCTCGAAGTCTTTCAGGTAATTCTCCACGGCTGGTCGGCTGCATGCATACTGGCTCTTGCGAAAAACGTTCCCATCTTCCTCGCTGCCTTCCGGTAACCCGGCAAAGGTATCGAACAGCCGTAGCGTGGTGTCTCCCTTGCCCTCGCAGAGGAAACGAGCCGATCCTCCACGGAAAACACCGACTTCCGCAAAGTCCCCTGGTAACAGTCGCTGGGACTTTGCCAGTGACAGCAGGATAAACGCTTCATTGGTCAGTGGTCCGCCCACTTCCTTGCGGACGCGTTTCATCAGTTTGATGGTCTTGCGGTCCTTGTGCGTGCTGAGAAATAATCGTTGGAGTGCAGATACCCGGTTCGTCCCCCACCGTTCCAGAAATCCTCCGGCTAGTCGTTGGACCATTTTGCTCTTGAGTAACATGTGCTTGCTGTGCTCGCTAAGAAGATTTATCTATCATTTCCGAGGGGATGATCGGATCACCTCGCCACCATATAGGGTGCTAGTATAACGGCCACATCGTGAACGGCCAAATGACGTTCACGATGGATTTTGCAGGTTGGTATTTCCCGAACAAGGCCTTTTTGAGAGAAGGTAATCAAGTGATTTTACTGGTGCGACCTGGACGGTGTCGCGAGTACAGGTAAAGGGTCGCCAGGGCCAGGAGCGTGATGATCGGGGTGGCCAGAACAGCCAGTATCAGCAACTCACCACCGTCCAGGTCATGAACAATCAGGGTGACCACCAAAAGAATCGAGATCGGGCCAAGCAGTGCTCCCAGCAAAATGGAAGCAAGTGTTTCCCCGTTTATTTCCTTGCGCACCAGGAAAAGCTGCAGGCTGGGAAGCAGGAAACTTGTGAACAGGCAACTGATGAGTAGCACGCAACTCAGAATCCGGAAGGGAATGCCAAGTAGCAGCCGGGTCGTAATGAAAATGTCACCCGCGAAAAAATAAGAGATAAGTTCGTAGCCTAGTCGGTGGATTACCAGCAAGGCCAGGATGGTAACCACGGCAAAAAGCCATGTCTGAGAGATCTTTTTCACGGCAAGGCTCCGGAACCTGGATTCATGGTAATACCTGTCCGAACCGGCCGGTTCAGGAAGTCTTAACACGGGGCCAGGAAAAACCGGCTCGATGGGGATGGCAGGTCGGCAGGATCTCGGTCGAGGCGGTTGCTTTTATGCCAG
>JAYGDH010000345.1:0-4998 GCA_046583055.1 Pirellulaceae bacterium
CAGTAACGGGATCGACAAGATCCCCTTTACGGTCCTGATCGCTCGTGACGGCACGGTAGCTGCCATTAATCTACGTGGACCGGAACTGACAGCAGCCCTGGAAAAAATGTTTCCCAAGGAAGAAACACCTGCCGATAAGAAGCCAACACCTGAAACACCTGCCAAAGAGAAGCAACAGTCTCGCCTAAAACCGGTCCCCGAAACGGAATTTGTCGCAGTCCAAGGCATCGCTGTCAGTGAGACGAGTTCCGGATGCGGTACCGATGAACCGGGCCAGGCTGAGCAGGAAGAGGATGAGGAGTCCAATCCTTACCTGGCAGCACCCGGTTTATCCGCCTTTGACCTGGTCGACTATATCCTGGACATGCAGGAGAAACCACGTTCTATCCGTAAGCGAGCCGGCTTCTCCGATGCTGTTTCGGAAGCCGCCGACCGGGTACTGGCCTCTACCAAATCGGACAAGTTGCAGGTCATTGCGATCCTGGGAAAATGTGCCATTCTCCATGAACGGGCCTCCTTCGGAGACGACGCTGCAGACAAGAAACTGGTTGCATTGCTGCAGGCTATCAAGGATGACAAGCGAGAAAAGGTGGCCCGGGAAGTTCGTTTCCTGGTAGTCGAACGGAAGATCCTTGAAGTAGACGATTTGCCCCTGGAACAGGTTACCGGTTTGCTGGATGAGGTCAAGGAATACCTGGCCGGCGAAAAAATGACGGGACGTCATTTACGACTGGCGTCGAGCGTGGTCCATGGCATTAATCGCCTGGAAGACGACAAGCAGCGAGAAACCTACTTCGCTGACTTCGGTGCCATGTTCAGCAAGAGCCTGGACAAGCAACTGTCTCAATACGGAAAAAAACTGAGCCGTAAACCATCACAATCATCTTCCGACCTGGTCGGGAAACCCCTGGAGCTTACCGGGATCACGGCACTGGGTACCGAGTTTGACTGGAAGCAATACCGCGGCAAGGTCATCCTGGTTGACTTCTGGGCAACCTGGTGTGGGCCCTGCCGTCGAGCGATGCCCCAGGTAAAAGCACTGTACGAAAAATACCAGGCAAAGGGTTTTGACATCGTCGCGGTAAGCCTGGACCGGGACCTGGATGCACTGGCCAAATACCTGAAAGAAAATAACATCCCGTGGACCAACCTGGCCGGCGATGCCACGCAGGAGTTAGCACGAAAATACGGAGTTCGGGGTATTCCAACCATGATGCTGATTGACCAGGCAGGCAACGTGGTCGCTGTCAGCCACAACGTGGCTCAACTGGCGCCACGGATTGAACCTCTCCTGAAGGCAAAAAAACCGGGTCCCGAGGAAGACAAGAAGAACTGACGATCCTAGTCCTGCTGCTCGTCCGGCAACATGTGCCCCATCTTGGTGCGCTTGGTGGTCAGGTAGGCTGCGTTGTGTTCATTGACGACAGGAATAATCGGAACCTGGTCCACCACCGTCAGATCGAAGCCTCTCAGGTTGAACGCTTCGGTCTTTTTCGGATTATTGGTCAGTAACCGGATTTCCTTGAGGCCCAGGTCTTTGAGAACCTGGATACCTATCCCGTAATCCCGCATATCCACCTTGAATCCAAGGGCCTGGTTCGCCTCAACCGTATCGAGTCCCTCGTCCTGCAATGCATAGGCCTTGAGTTTTTCGACGAGCCCAATTCCACGTCCCTCCTGGGGCAGATAAACAATGACGCCAAATGCTTCCTGGCCGATCATCTGCAATGCCATTTGCAACTGGTCGCCACAATCACACCGCAGGGATCCCAACAGGTCCCCCGTAAAACAACTGGAATGCATACGAACCAACGGTGCCTGCGGAGACTCCGCCAGGTTACCACGCACGAGCACAACGGGCTGCTGGGTTTCATATTTCACGTCATAAACAATAACTTTCCACTCACCGAAATGGGTTGGCAACTTTGTCTCCACGGATCGACTGACCATTTTTTCTGTCAGGCGACGATAGGCAATCAACTCCTCAATCGTAATGATCGCGAGACTTTTTTCCTTCGCCATTTCAAGTAACTGGTCGCGTGTTGCCCGGTTGCCAGATTCATCCAGGATTTCACAGAGCACACCTGCAGGAGTCAATCCCGCCATTCGTGCCAGATCAACCGCGGCTTCAGTATGTCCCGCACGTCGCAGGACACCTCCTTCCTTGGCAAGCAACAAGTGGACGTGACCAGGTCTGACAAAATCCTCTGGATTACTTTTTGGATCCACGATCGTCAAAACTGTTCGGCTACGTTCTTCCGCGGTGATACCAGTCCGATTGAGTCGATGATCCAGCGGTGTCATAAAGGCAGTTCCCAGCGGAGCGGTATTGGTGTCCACCAGGGGGTTCACGTCAAGGCGTTCGCAAACATCGGGCAATATAGGCATGCAGAAATCGCCTCGGCCCTGCATGATCAGGTTGACGTTCTCCGGTGTGGCCTTTTCAGCCGCACAGGTAAAATCGCCTTCATTCTCACGCCCTTCGTCGTCGACAACGATCACGACTTCACCGCGGGCAATCGCGTCAACTGCCGCTTGTACTGAGGAAAACTGGTGAGCCATCGTTAACTCGCTTTAAACACTGACTATTTCGGACGATTTGAGAGAGGAAATCCAAGGTCGAGAAAATTACCTCCCGGAGCTATCAACTGAAGACCTTCGTGTTGTATTATAAGGGGCAACATCGTTTTGCTTCTAGGGCCACCCCAACAAGGACCTGGATAAGAATCAAAAATTAACCGATGTATGGCGTAGCGCTAATGTTAGAGCGAGAAGAACTGATCGAGCAAGCGTACCTGTACAAGATGTTGAGTGAACGTCTTCCCCAGGGAATTCCACTCCAGGAAGTCTTGAAACAGGTCCGGGAAGAGTCGCTGGCTACCACCAAATTGCCCCTGGCCCTTGACTACATGTTGAGCGAATTGCGGCATTACGGGGAGATGTCCCCTGCCATGGGGCACCTGAGCCATTACTTTGCACCGTTTCAAACTTACCTGATCCGGGAAGCGGAAGAAGAGGGGGGACGTTTTGACATTCGCACAGCCGTCGAAATACTGCAGTGCGAGGTAGAATACCGGGCATCCGACCCGTCCCCGGCCGGGTTATTCCTGTTCCAGTTTGAAACACTTTGTCGTAATCGATTGAAATACGATCGGGGCCTGAAAGCCATCTCCCAGAATTCCTGTTTTAATAATGACTGGCAATCATGGATCCTGATTGTCCGTCGCCAGATGGGGATCGTCGACTTTGCGGACATGGTCTACGTACGAAGCAAGCATTACTATCACCGGCGTTTCGGCGAAAATAGCGTGGAGCCTCCGGAAAAGCCGCTTTTATTCGGGGCCAAGGAGGGAAAAATCGCCTGGGCAAATCGGCGAAAAGATCCTCTTTTCCTGTTCAGTGCGTTACAGCGACAACTCGGCTATCCCGAGGTTCCACGTCCTAAACCAACGGATAACGCACCCCAGTTGACCACCCTGTTGACTCGACGAATGGAACAGTTGGAAGGCCGCCTCCAGTTGCTGGAAGAAGAACATCGGGGAGGGATCGATTTAAGTAAGTTTTTCCAAGGTGAAGCCCCCTTTTCCCACGGCCCAGAACCTCCCGCTGGCTAAGCTCATTGAAAAGACTCCCGGCGGGACACCAAGCCGCCTCGTTTAGCCTCCGGGAAGCTCCCGGAGTTTCTATTAAAAATCCGCCGAAACCCCTGTTATTGCGGTTTAATCGGCTGCAATCCCGTGGTACGATTGCGAGGATAGCTGAGGTTGTGCAGACTTCAGTTATAATCATTTTTAGATAGCGATTGATTACGTTTCCAGAGTTTGAATTGGCGCACTCCTTCGCTGTGAACTTCCCTCTTGATTTACCTCCCGCATCAATCACCATGGCTTGCCTAAAAACCCTTTCTGTCTTTCCCCCCGGGCAACTCGCACCAAGACCACAACAAGGATCATTTCGTTTTTCTGTCTTGTGAACACCGTGGCTGCCACCGCAATAAATCATAGGCACAATCAAACAATAAAATTACAGTTAACATCATTCGTATTTTATTATTCATTAATAACTCAACCCAGCGACACACAGAGAGTTAGCAATGTCAGCAACAACTGAAAACCAAAACACGACTGCCAATAACATTGAGAAACTGGAAAGTGCTACCGTCAGACTGGCCGGCGATTCCGGCGATGGAATGCAATTGTTTGGCACCCAGTTGACCAATACGTCTGCACTGGCTGGAAACGACGTGGCTACGTTCCCTGATTTTCCAGCGGAGATTCGTGCTCCTCGAGGTACGCGGGCTGGAGTCAGTGGTTTCCAGGTGCAATTTGCTTCTTCTGAAATCTACACGCCAGGCGATCAACTGGACACCTTGGTTGCGATGAATCCTGCAGCCCTGGTCACTAACCTGGCTGACCTGAAACGGAATGGATTATTGATCGTCAACGAAGACAGTTTTGAAGCCAAGGACCTGAAGCTGGCAAACTGTGAAACCAATCCTCTCGACTCTTCGGAGATGGATGCTTACCGACTGTTCAAGATTCCAATGACATCACTGACACGTAATGCCGTGAAAGAACTGGGGCTGAGTGTCAAGATTGCTGATCGTTGTCGGAACTTTTTTGCCATGGGTCTCATCTACTGGCTCTACGAACGGAACCTGGAGCCAACGCTACGGTTCATCCAGAAAAAATTCGCGGGCAAGCCTGACATTATGGCCGCTAACGAAAGAGCGTTACGTGCGGGGTGGAATTTCGGAGAAACCACTGAGGTCTTTGTTAGCACTTACCACGTTGATCCGGCGGACCTGCCAGCCGGGACGTACACCAACGTCATGGGTAACCAGGCCCTGGCCTGGGGACTGATCACCGCTTCCAAGATGAGTGGTAAAGAGCTGTTTTACGGGACCTATCCGATCACGCCGGCCAGTGACATCCTGCATGAGCTTTCCCGGCACAAGAACTACGATGTCCGCACGTTCCAAGCCGAGGATGAGATTGC
>JAYGDH010000469.1:0-3580 GCA_046583055.1 Pirellulaceae bacterium
GGATCGCCTGGCCGTGGTTCGTTCCATTCGTCACAACCAGGGTAACCATGGAGCCGGTAATCATTACATGATGACCGGCGCACCACCACGGATCCCGGTGGGCTGTGGAGCTTTTGTTAGTTTTCATCCGAGCCTGGGTTCCGTGGTCTCCTCGGAATGTGGCGCTCCAGAAGGTCTGCCAGCTTATTTTTCCATGCCCAGGATGTCTCGCTCGGGAGGCCCGAATTTCCTCGGTGCCAAGCATGCTCCTTTTGTAGTTTCTGATGATCCCAGCAATAGCAGTTTTCGAGTGCGCGACGTTGCCTTGCCTAAGGGACTGCAGGGTGAGCGATTCCTGGGACGACAGGACTTGCGCAAGAGTGTTGATCGCCTATTGCGAATCCAGGATAAAACCGCGGGAGATCCGGCCCTGGCGCTCGACGAGTTTTATCGGCAGGGCTATCAACTGGTCACCTCCCAGGAAGCCCAGAAGGCATTCGATATTCACCAGGAGCCAGACAAGATACGGGACGAGTACGGCAGAAATTCTTTCGGCCAACGTGCCCTGTTGGCGCGTCGGTTGGTCGAGGCGGGGGTGCCTTTCGTAACGCTCTACGAGGGGGGCTGGGATCATCACTCGGATATTTTCAATGCCTTGAACAAACGTTTGCCCGCGTTTGAATCCACGATCGCTACCCTGATTCTTGACCTCGAACGTCGCGGCATGCTGGATGACACGCTGGTGATCGTGCTGGGTGAGTTCGGCAGAACTCCCAAGGTGAACGAACGGGGTGGTCGTGATCACTGGGCCAACGCCATGTCCGTGATGTTTGCCGGTGGTCATACTCCGGGTGGACAGATCGTGGGTGCCACGGATCGTAAGGGGTATGCCGCCCGGGAGCGTATCCTGTCGCCGGAGAATTTCGTTTCCACGATTTACAAGAAACTAGGAATCGATCCCGGTAAGATTCTCTATACGCCCCAGGGACGGCCGACACACCTGGTGAGTGATGCCGCTCCTATTCGTGAATTGATGGGATGAGGATCGGCAGTGCTCGTGCAGTGACGATTTATGCCCGAAGGATTGCGATGAAAATCGAAACGACCCTGCGGTATCTGACGCAGGTAGCTATCCTGGTCGTGGTTCCTGTCTGGTCGTCGAGTGCTGAACCTCCCCAACTGGATTTCTTTTTTCCTGCTGCGGTTACACGTGGTGAAACCGCCACCGTGACGGCTTCAGGTAAGCTGGAACCGTGGCCCGTAAAATCCTGGGTTAACCGGCCAGGGCTCGAGATGGAGGCAACCAAGGACAAGGGCAAGTTCAAGGTGACCGTGTCAGCTGATGCGACTGGTGGACTGTACCTGGTTCGACTTCATAATGCAGCAGGTGCCAGTGTTCTCAAGCCATTGGTTATCGGAGAATTGCCGCAGGTGTTGGAGAAAGAGCCCAACAACAAGCAGGCCGAGGCCCAGGTGCTGGTAGAATCGGCCACCGTGAACGGTAAACTTGAAAAAGGGGGGGATGTTGACCAGTATTCCATCTCGCTGAAAAAAGGAGAACGTTTGGTAGCGGTTGTCCAGGCCAACCAGGTACTCGGAGCACCGATGGATACCATTATCCAGCTGACTGATCCCCGGGGTTTTATCCTCGAACAAAATGACGATGAACG
The DNA here is from genome assembly GCA_046583055.1 of Pirellulaceae bacterium. Lineage (GTDB taxonomy): Bacteria > Planctomycetota > Planctomycetia > Pirellulales > Pirellulaceae > JAZADA01. Next base: position 1,650 of record JAYGDH010000469.1, read on the forward strand.
GCTACTGGATCCGATGATCGTTTACTCGGCACCTGCGGACGGTGTCTACACGGTGCGAGTCTTTGCCTTTCCGCTGACACCCAACAGCACCATCGGATTTGCCGGCGGGAAAAACTTCGTGTATCGGTTGACGATGACAACAGGACCATTCCTGGATCATGCCTTTGCCGACCGAGCGACCGTCGGAGGTTCTCCCGTCGTACACTTTGGAGGCTGGAATTTTGCTCCGGCAGATCAGCCGGTGTCGTTGGCCGATGTCAGTATCCTGGATCCTGCCAGTCCGGATCTGTTGTTGGTTACACGTCCTGGAGCGGAGGGTTTTATTACGTTGCCGGAAGTTGTCTCGGCGGCGCTGGTGGCCCAGAAATCCAGTTCGCCGAAACATCCCCAGGAGATTCCGATTCCAGTAGTTATCGGTGGAGAGATCGAGTCGCCGGGTGACCAGGATGTTTTTCGCTTCCAGGCAACGAAAGGGACTGCCATCCTCTTCGACGTGATTTCGAGAACACAGGGGTATTCGATGGACCCTCTGCTGCAGGTGCGAGATGCGGCTGGGAAGGTTCTGGGTGAAGTCGATGATACGAACAAGAAACCGGATTGCCAGCTGGCCTTTGTTCCGCCTGCTGATGGAGTTTACGATTTGCTGGTTCGCGATCTGCATCACCATGGGGGCGAACGTTATGTTTACCAGGTTCATGCGAGAGTCCGCGCAGCGGATTTCCAGTTAAAGTTGGCCGGTGGGACGTACGTGTTAAAGCCCAAGGTGATGCTGGAGATCCCGTTGGATGTCATCCGTCACCACGGGTTTGCGGAAGAGATTTCTGTTACGGTGGAGGGTTTGCCAGCAGGGGTTTCTGCAAAAGCAGTTAAGTCCCTGGCCAAGGGGACTTCTGCGAAGAAGGTTAAGCTGGTCATCCAGGGAGAAGCCAAAGCGTTTTCTGGAGCGATCAAGATTGTTGGAACATCAGCAGACGGAAAGAGCAAACGCCTGGCGCACTACCTCGTGCCGAATCTCAACTGGAAACGGACCGACCCCTGGTTTACCGTTGCCACCGAGTGAATCGCCAGTTGAGCTTTCATCAGGAGTGCATGATCTGGCCACCATCCACGTTGATGGTTTGTCCCGTGACGTTGCAACAACGGGGAGAAGCCAGGAAGACAGCCATGGCTGCCATTTCCTCCGGAGTTTGCCAGCGCCCGAGTGGTAAGACACGCTTCAACTTGTCGGAGGCCCATTGCTCATAGGTCAAGCGTTGGTCAGCTGGTTGGGCATCGTGCCAGGCCTGCCAGACACTTTGATTGACGGTGGTTTTCACCATGCCAGGAGACAAGGCATTCACTCGCACGGCGTAAGGCGCGAAATCCTTGGCTGCTACCTGCATGAAATTGATCAAGCCGGCCTTGGCTGCACTGTAGGGAGGATCCGTCTGGGATCCACATTGCCCGGCAACCGAGACCAGGAACAGCAAGGAACCGTCGCTGCTTTCTCGCAAGGTGGGCGCGAAAGCATGCGCCACGTTGACGGCCCCCACGAGATTGATCTGCAGGATGCGTTCCCAGTCGGCAGGATGCAGGTTCCAGAAAGGAAAGCCATGTTTTCCAGATCCGGCACCGACGGCATAGACCACGTGCTGACACGGTCCCAGCCTGGAGAGAGTTTGTTCCGCTGCTTGCTCGACGTCTTCCAGTCGCGTGGCGTCTACCACGGCTGCCGTGACATTCTCGGTAGCTTGCGCGCGGAGTTGTTCAGCGGCAGAATTTACCACGGGATCAATGTCCCACAGGGCGACCCGGCACTGTTCCCGGGAAAATTCAGTTGCGATAGCCAGCCCAATGCCCTGGGCGGCTCCGACGATAACAACGCCCGCATCCTGGAGTTGAAGATCCACGTTCGTTCAGGCTTTCATGAGTTTTCCGGGGCAGGACCGGGT
>JAYGDH010000493.1:0-7391 GCA_046583055.1 Pirellulaceae bacterium
TGGCTCCAGCGTTCAAACGGCTGATGGTGGCACTGGGCACATTGAATCCGCATACCAAGGAAAGCCTGCGAGACCGACTCCACGTAATCCGGCAATGTCCGCACCGAGCGGTACCAGACCGTGGGAGGATTCTCCTGCTGACTTCCACTGGCCGTGACAATTTCCGCCACGAACTGATCGTAGGGTTTGTTCAGTGCGATCGAATCACGAATCCAGTTAGCGAACAGGGCCGTGCCGGCACGTTGCTTGTTCGTCGAATATCCGGCACCTCGATTCTGCAGAATGTCGGCCCATTTCAGCGCAAAGTAACTGGCATATTCCGGCCGCTCCAGGAGCCGATCGATCAACCGTGCCCGCTTGTCCGGAGCGTCATCGGCCAGGTACTCCTGGATCTCTTCCGCCGTGGGCAAGCTACCACAAATATCAATCGTCACACGTCGAATGAAGGTGGCATCGTCCGCTTCCGGAGAAGGTGCAATCCCCAGACGACGCCACTGCTTCCACAACAACTGGTCAAAGGGTGCATCAGAAAACTCGGCCGCCAGTCCATCCAGTCGACGAGTCACGGCTTCTCGCTGCGCTCCCTGGAACTCCATCGGTACTACTCCATGCAACGTGGCGATCTTCCCTCCGAATCGAACCATCACGGTAAACAACCCGCCCCGTTGCCCGGAACTCAAGACGCCTTTTTCCGAAACCTCGGCAATCTTCTCCTCGTTTGACGTAAACAGGGCCTGGCCTGTTACCATCCGCGTCGTTCCATCTGAAAACAAGGCGGTCACTCGCAATTGCCGGGTGGCATTGCATGCCATCACCAGTTGACCGGGATCGACCGAGATCTGCTGCAACGTGATATCCTGGTCCGTCGGTGCGACCGCTCCCTCCTGGACCCAGCGCAACAACACCTGGTAATCACGACTGCCAACATCCAATCGCTTGCCCCCACCGTGAGGGACCTGACCCGTAGCCTTGCGCAGCACCAGGCTACGATTGGCATCACCGAAAAATAATCGTCGACCACGGGCCTCCTTGACCAGCGCCTGGTAATCCAGTTGCGGTTCAAAGCCCAGTAACGACAGTTTGAAACCGTTCTGCCCCGTGGCCTTGCCATGACAGCCACCACTGTTGCACCCTAGCTTGGTCAGGATCGGAACCACGTCCGTTGTAAACTGCAGCCTTACCGGCTCGGCAACAACGACACCCGGGACGGCCAGCAGGCAAGCCATGCCAAGCGCCAGTCGGAAGTGAAGAGCAGCGATCTTCGCCATCACTCAACAATCTCCAGTTGCAGGAAACAGGCTCCCAGGTAAACCGCTTCATCCTCCACGGTTCCTACCCCCTCGAGTCGCAGGAAAGGCTGCTGCCCCAGGGGGGCAGCCTCGTTAGCGATAATCTGTAGTGTACCCGATTCCGTCTGCCCCACGAATGTCACCCCGCGAACCCGCAGACCAATCAAGTCACCAGCTGCCCTGACATCGGTATGAATCTTGCCAATAAAGCCATTTTTTCGGACGGCGGTATACTTCACCTGGACCACCTGGCCACGGGCAATCTTGCGCGGAGCGTCCAGGTCCACTGCCAGCACGAAGGGCGCCGGATAAACCTCGAAACTGATGGCATTGGTAAACAGTGTCACCGCTACTGCCTTCGAGTCCTTGGCCTCGCTGGCCACGACCGTGGTCTCGGCCTGAACCACCAGTGAATAATGTCCTGCCGGTAGCGTGGGCGGCAGGTAAAAACTGATGTTCCCCTTGCTCTGGCCGGCCGCGATCACCGCCCGTTGCTGACGCACCAGTGCCGGCAAACCGACTCCCGATAACTTGACAACCGTTTCCTGCTGCGATCCCGAACGCTGCACATCGATCGCCACGTCCACGATGCTACCCTGCTGGTAAGCCTCCTTGTTGACCGTTGCAGTCACCAGCACCGGGGCCACACCCGCCACGGCGAATGGAATACCCTGAGTCAAACGTCCCTGGCCATTGGGTAAACCGGTGCGAACCATCGTCCCACCCTGCAACGGTCGGGTCACTTCAACACCGCCCCAGGCGTAATGGCCCACCAGTTCCAGGTTCGCGATCGCCTCCGTGGTCCCCTCGGCAGCGGTCAGGACCAGCGGCGCCCGGGTTACTCCCGGGCCCAGCCAGATATCCGGACAGGTGACACCTGCCGGCAGGTTTCTGGCAGCCACCCGGATCGATGCGTCCTGGCCGCGTTGGCGAAATGCCATCACGTCGACCAACTGGCGACCGCCACGTTGTACGTTGATACCGGCGGGACTGGACTCGGGACGTGCGATGGCCACCAGTCGCACTTGGCTTTCCTCGCGACGCACACTCAACCGATACGTGCGACGCGGGTCATCCTGTAATCCGCCCACCAGGTTACGCACCACGACCCGGTAATCGCCGTCAGCCGGGGCCACCCAGCGACCGGAGGGATCCAGGTGATTCGAGGGAAAACGCAACCCGCCAATATTCAATAATTCATCGCGGTAATGTGCCAACTCCTGCTTCCCGGCCTGGTCCATGATGCTGACATCCAGGTCCGCTGGAGACCCGATGCGCTGCGCGAAGCCCTCCACGTAAAAAACCTCTCCGCGTCGCGCCGTAATCCGATACCAGTCCCGTTCATTTCCCGCGGTCAACTGGCCACTCACTTCACTGGGAACCTCCATGGGCTGGGCAGTCTCTGCTGTCCGGTTGCTGCCGGCATCCAGTACCACCGGGACATCGGTCAGGCCCAGCACGAGTGGCGTATCGATCCCCGGAACATGGTAAGAAAAACTATCGACCGCGACAGCCGCAGGTGATCGCAAACCGGTTGCCGGCAGACAATTCACTGGCGGGGTGATCTCCACCACCTGTCGCGAATACGTTCCTGGGGAATCCCCGGCGACAGGCTCGGCAAGGTTCCAACCGTGAAGCGTGACCCGGGTTGTTTTTCCACGTTGCAATACCGCCGGTCGACAGAACAGAACACGTGGCCCACTACCAACGTCCAATCGATAGAAGTGATCGCTACTGCCCCCGTAAACCAGATCATGCACACGTATCCGGTATTCCCCGCTGCGCGGAACCCGATAAGCGAGGGCGGGATCCACGCCGAAAAAACCCCGGCTCGAGGCCACGCGCTGACCACGCTCATCCACCAGTTCAAGAATGGCTCGCAACGATGAGTCCAGCCGATGCGTCCAGCATTCCACTACCAGTTGCTGGCCCGCCTCCACCGCCAGTCGATATTCATCGACCTCGCCAGCGGATGCGATTTCTCCACAAATCACATCATTCAAACGAACCTGCGTTACTTCCGAGGACTCTCCAGCTGGAGCCGGCTTTTCAACGACCAGTGGCCGGCCAGTAACATAGAATGATCGAGTGGAACTGATACCGTGGGCCGTGATTGCCTGCACGTCATACGTTCCCGTTGGTGTCCCGGCCGCAACCGTGACCTGGAACTGGTCTTTCTCGCGGTGTTGAAACACCACGCCGAGATGATTGCACCTCAGTGCCGAAAGGCCTTCCAGGCTGCTTCCGGACACCTTGACCAAGAGGCTCTGCCCCACCTGACAGCCCCCGGGAAAAACTCGCTGCAACCGGGGAACCGGTGGATTGGCGGACAACGACAGTGTCAGGCCCGTTAGAAAAACCGAAAACACCAACCCGCTGACCCAGTGCTTGACGGGCGAAAATCGCAGAATCCTGAGCTCGTTTCGTGGAAGGTCCATGCCAACTCCTGTCGGGATGAAAGACGAAACCTTATCGTACTTCGCTCACCGGACGCTGTACAGCTTGCAATCATCGTCCCGCGCTGCTGCTGGCGCACGCGGCTGCAGTCCCTGGATCGTCGGTTCGACATTGCTGCCGGCAAACGATGGATCCTGCGCGGGAAGCGCTCTTGTCCATGCCAGGATGGCTGCCAAGACCATTCCCAGCATCTCCCGTTTCATTCCCACGATGATTCGCACTCACGGCAGAGTCGCCTTACGTGGACTCCGGATCACTGGTGGACTCCGGATCACTGGTTGGCTCCGGATCACTGATTGGCTCCGGATCACTAGTTGGCTCCGGATCACTACGGGTCAGCAATACCTGGGCGGCAACATCTTCCTCGGGAACCATTTTGATGAGCGGTAAGACGCAGAACATGTGTCCAAGGAAATAGGTAAACATGACCCAGATGACATCGATTTGCTCGCTGAATTCAAAACCATCTCGAAAGAAGGTACTTGTCCAGGCAATTAACCCGAGGCAACTGATCAACCCCGTCGAGGCAGCATTGATTCCCAGTCCCTGCAGAAAAATCTGGGAATCCCCGACGCCCCGGCGCGAGAGGCTGTAGATCATCAACAGTCCGTAAAGCCCGATCAGGGCACCCGAGGTAATCAGTGCCAGTGGTTGCGCCAGCGGCTTGGGCTGATCCATCACTAACATGTACTGAGCGCCGTTCATCTCACCGGAATCATTCGCGATAATTGCCGGTACCAACTGGCCCACGCCGGATAACACCACCTGGAATCCCAGGGTGAATAACATGGTGTAAATTACCTTGCCGCCCAGCAAGGGATCTCTTTCGTCCCGCATACCACGAAGCCAGTTGAGGATGTAGATCACCAGAAAACCGCTCAAGGTCCCGACTACCGCAGGCAATAACAGCATGGTAGTAAATACTTGACTTAGATCAGTGGGACCCATCATGGCGAGCTAAACTCCAAAGAGAAAATTTATCGAGGAGACAAACACTACCTGGTAAAGAATCCAGAACCGTTATTATGCAGGATATGGGACACTGAATACAAGTAAGCTTTCGAAAAGGCATCCCCTACCAGTCGATCTTCCTTTTTCCACAGCAATCACTTAAGGATACCGTCATCCGAGGCATCCTGATTCACTCGTAAGGAGAATCGCATGACAACTGGTCAATTGCTATGGGGGCTGCTGGTCGGCGGTTCGCTACTGGTCCTGGTGCTCGCCGTTTTCATCAAGATTCGTGGTCCGAGCAGGTGGTCGCTGGGAATCGGCCTGGTCGTGGTTGCCGGTGCCACGGTTTCCCTGGGGTGCTTAATCGTGATCGATCTCGAGAATCTTAACTGGCGCCTCATCGGATTACTGGTGGCGCTCCTGGGAGGACTCATTACGGGACTGAGACAATTTGTCCAACTCGAGGGATCCCCTGCCAAACCGGTGGATGCGGCAGACGAAACTCCCTGATACCGGCCAGCCCAACCCGCGTTTCACTGGAGAATCTCTTTCACGACCCGGCCATGAACATCCGTGAGGCGGTAGTCCCGGCCGGCGTGCCGGTACGTCAATCGTTCATGATCGATCCCCAGCTGCTGTAGAATCGTGGCCTGGAAATCATGGACAGAGACCGCATTTTCAGCGACGGTATTCCCCAGTTCATCGCTGGAACCGTAAACCATGCCGCCGCGGATCCCGCCACCAGCCAGCCAGGAACAGTAATTGCGAGAATGATGTCCACGCCCTTCCGCTCCAGGAGCAGGAGTAAAGACCCCTCGGCCAAACTCGGTGGTCCAGACCACCAGGGTCTCATCCAGCATCCCGCGTCTCTTGAGATCCTTGAGCAGGGCGGCAATGGGCTGGTCGACATTACGTGCCAGCTTGTTATAGGTTCCCATCCTGGCATGCGCGTCCCAGTTACTGTCGATGTTCGTATCCCCATCGATCAACTCGATAAAACGGACGCCGCGTTCGGCCAATCGCCGGGCTACCAGGCATTGCCAGCCAAATCCTTCCGTGCTGCCCGGATCCAGGCCATACAATGCGTGAGTCTCGGCCGACTCCCCGGAAAGATCAAAGGCCTCGGGCGCAGCCATCTGCATACCAAAGGCAGTCTCAAACGACTTGATACGTCCCGCCAGGTTGAGATCCTGCTCCCTCCCTTTCAGGTGTTGACGGTTAAAGAACGAAAGTAAATCCAGTTCCGTTTCCTGTTGCTGCCGGGAAAACGAGCGACGAGACATGTTCGCGATCGGTTCCTTGCCAGGAATGATCCGCGTTCCCTGGTGCAATACCGGCAGGAAATCAGAACCCCAGACCTGGCCGCCCGCGTAGGGCAGTCCCGGGGAGATGACCATGAAGGAGGGTAGGTTCTGGTTCTCCGTACCGAGCCCATAGCTCACCCAGGAGCCAATGCTGGGCCGGTTAAAGGTTGCCGAACCGGTATGGATTCCGATCGTGGCGCCGAAATGATCCCCGTTGATGTTCTGCATGGAACGAATCAGGCAGATATCGTCGATCACGCTGCCCACGTTCGGAAACAGGTCGCTCACCTCGATGCCGCTTTTCCCATAGGGCTGGAACTTCCAGTCGCTGCCCTTGTAAAAACGACGTTTACCGTTGGATTGGTTGTGATGTTTATCCAGGTAAGGCTTGGGATCAAACGTATCGACCTGGGAAACTGCCCCGGTCATGAACAGGAAAATGACCCTTTTAACTTTCGCGGGGAAGTGGGGTTGGCGTGGTGCCAGGGGGTCCTTGACCGCGCCGGCAGGAGCACCCTGCAGCATCTCGGAAAGCAGCCCGGGCAGTAGTAGTCCACTACCGGCCAACGACTGAATCATTCTACGTCGATTGGGTTGCATGTTGGTTGCTCCCGAATTCAATCAATAAACATGAACTCGTTACTACTGATCATACCACGTACGTAACCAGCCCAGGCCTCCTGCCGGCGTTTCTTTCCATCGCTGCCAGACGCCTCCAGCTGGCCCCTGGACCGGGCCAGGAAGGCCACGGCACGGTCGATTTCTGCCGGTCCTGGCGGGCGACCAAACACAGCCTGGTAAGCCCACTGTACCTTTCCTTTCGTATCGGTGGCCTGGCCCTCTAATCGTTGAGAAATCAACCGAGATTGTTCATGGATAAAAGATGAATTCATCAGGTACAGGGCCTGCAGTGTCGTCGTGGTTGCCTTTCGCGTGGCAAACGGTACGTTGCCATCGGGACCATCAAACAAATCCAGGTACGGATTCTTCTGGATGCGCTGCTGCATTAGGTAAACACTGCGACGGCGCGTCGGGTAATTGGCCGCAAAAGGTTCATGCTGGCGATAGAAGTAAGAACGCCGGTGTGGAAAAGGATGCCGTTCACCCGGGGTCAGATCAAGCGTTCCGCTGAACGACAGGATCGAGTCACGTATCTGTTCCGCATCCAGGCGACGGCGATTGGCTCGCCAGAGGTAATCGTTATCCGGATCGACAGCCAGGTTCCGATCGATGTTACTGGTGGCCAGCTGGTAGGTACGGGACAACATGATCAACCGGTGCATTTTCTTGATCGACCAGCCCTGGGCGACAAAATGGCTAGCCAGGTAATCCAGCAATAACGGATGGGTCGGTGGCGTACCACGTACCCCGAAGTCACTGGCCGTTT
>JAYGDH010000522.1:0-8164 GCA_046583055.1 Pirellulaceae bacterium
GACACCTTCATTTTCCGCAATCGCATAGGCAGCATACTGCTCCGAAGATAGCGTGATCTCGGCATCACGTTCTAATTTCGGCGGCAGATCCTTCATTACCTGCTGCTTAGTCCGACGCAGGATATAGTCACCGACCAGGGGAGCCATCTGGCGAGCATTCAATCCCTGCGGCAGCATGCCCGGGGCCAGGAACTCGAAAATACCGGCCAGGTCATCCAGGCTGTTTTCCACGGGGGTACCCGTGAGGGCCCAGCTACGGGTCCGGGAAATCAGGCAGGCAACCTGGCTCGTCTGACTAGCTTGGTTCTTGATACGTTGCGCCTCATCGAGCACCACCAGGTCAAAATGATTACCTTCACCCGCGACGCTCTCGGCATCACGAATTAACAGTTCATAGTTGGCAATCACAACCGGGGCTCCGCGTTGCTGCCACTGCCAATGCCGGCGCTCCGCGGGACCGGAAATGGTCGCCAGGGGAATTTCCGGTGCCCACAACTGGAATTCACGCTGCCAGTTCGTCACCAGGGGCTTGGGACAAACAAGCAACACGCGGCGCAGCTGTCCGGCACGCAGCAACATCCGCACTGCGGTAATTGCCTGCATGGTTTTCCCAAGTCCCATTTCATCGGCCAGGATCGCTGCGTGACGGGGGTACAGGAAAGCAATCCCCTGGTACTGGAAGGGAAAGGGGACAAAGGGGAAGTGCAGGGACTGCGAAGCCAACAGGGACTCCAGTGGTGGCTGCAAGAGGTAATACAGGCGATCCTCAAGCTTGACAATATCCTGTGGTGGACGCAGGCGGGTTGCCGAGTCCGCCCTGGGCCGCCAACGCCGGCGATTGGATTTTGACCTGCCTGCTGATGGTGGCTTACTCGCTACCACTGTCGAAGCCGGCTTGCTCACCAGGGCTTCACAACCGGTGGCAAACTGGATTCCCATGGTCCGTACTCGCGCCGGATCAATCGGCACCGAAACCGTTGCCGGCACCGAAACCTCCCAGCCCACGGACATCAAGCGGACCGGAGGCGGTCGGTGCAACGCGGTTTGCCAGCCGGTGGCAAAAGTCTCCACGGGCGGGACCAGTTTCTGCTCCTGGAGTTCGCGCGGAGACTGCTGCCAGCTGGTAATTCGTGGCGGACCAGGTTTCGCAAGATCATCCATGAATCGAATCTCTCCGCTGGCCTAGCCAGCCTGCCGATGTCTTGGTTCACCCAGCGCAGTCCGATGCGCTTCCTCGATCGCTTCCTTGATACGCAGGAACGGCTCTCGTAATTCAATCAGTTCCATCAGCGGTAACAACCGCTCGCAAACACCTGCCTGCTGTTCGCTCATCGACTCCAGCACGAGCAACACATGGTCGGCAAAGACAAAGGGGTGGACGGTCCCCAGGGTCGACAGCCTCGGGGCCTGGGTCTCCTGCACCAACTTCAACAGGTCCACAGGGCCCGCCGCCAGGCCTTCCTCCGGCAATCGATCTGCAACCCAGGCAACTGGCACCGAGGTCAACGGCTGGAGAGCCAGCATTGGCAACACGTCCGTACAAACCACGCTCGGTGAACGCTTGGCCGCTGACAACAGCGTCTGCCCGATTTGCTCTCCGTACAGGAATGGCTCCAGGGTGGTGCCATAGAGGATCTCCTGGGCACGATTAGCCTGCAGGGGAGCCGTGCAGTGAAATTCCAAGGGACGTCCCAACCCGTTCACTACCAGGTAGCCGCCGAACAAACCATGTTCAGCTGATTGGATTACGGAAATAAATCCGAATACGTCATCCGTGTCAAATGGTTGAGCAGTCATGATTCCAACACGAGACCGGGTAAGAAAACCAGGAAGAGCAAGTCCACCAAACAAGGCAGGCCATCTGGAAATTCAATCGGATTCGTACACCTGCAGACTTTAGCCACCCTTTTGGGGTAATGCCCTGAAACCCTGTTTTTTCACATAAAAAATACTCTTAGGGCAAATTCATACTCCAAATTTTCCTGGTCCGGGCATGGTTTCTGGCAACGTTCTCGGCCGGCTTGTCCCCGTGCCAGCGTGTGGCATCTTGTGCAGGCACCAATACGCACCGGTGGTGCCGAGTTCTTCGACAGATTCAGTTTCGTTTCACTCGACATTGGCTGCTGATCGTTTATACTGGAGTGATGCATTCATTTTATCTGAGGGTTTATTCATCATGACGCACGATTCGCAACTACCACCTGTCTTTCGCATTGACGTCTCTGCTGAACATGCTTCCTCGGCGGAACCGGAAGAGACCGCAAGTGGTGATCCCATGGTGAACCTGATGCGGGAAATGGTAGCGCTGCAGGAACAGCAAAACCAATTGCTGGAAGACCTCAACGTGCAACTGGCCACGACGCAGCGTCAACGTGCCAATGAACTCGGGAATTGGAAAGAAGCGCACCCGGACCTGGCTCGCAGCTGCCGCCTGGCAGCAGAAACACTCAGTCGCGTTCAAACCCAGTTCCTGTACAATCTGACGGAAGACGTTGAGAACAACGAGGAAGCTCTCGTTGATGGTGAATTCATGCTCAACGAATTCGTCGATCGTTACGGACCGCGACTGGCACACCTGAACGGAGTCCTGCAGGTACTCTCGCAACTGAGCGGTGATCAGTCACCGAGCAATTCCTCGGTGTGAATTCGCTGTTCCAATCGGTCTTCTCAACGCCCCTTTCGAACGCCCCTTTCGAACGCTCCTTTCTCCAGGCAGTCCGATGATTGTCGATCTCGTCCAGAGCACGACCAAAGATGGCTTGCGACTGGATGGCGTTCTGCAGCAGGCCAGACCTACGAACCAGCAAGCGGTGATATGCCTGCATGGCGTGGGAGGCAATTTCTATGGTTCCACGCTGTTGGAAAGCGTGGCCCAGGCCCTGGTGCAATCCCAGTGGGATGTCCTGCGAGCTAACACGCGCGGCCACGACGCATACAGCATTGCCCAGACCACCTCGGCTCCACCTCACCAGGGTGCCGCCTTTGAAACGGTTGACGAATGCCGTTTCGACATCGCGGCCTGGATCCGTTTCCTGCAGGCCCGAGATTACCAACGGGTTCTCTTGCTGGGTCACAGCCTGGGAGCGGTCAAGGCAATTTACGCCCAGGCACTGGACCCACAACCAGCGGTCTGCGGAGTCATTGCCATATCCCCTCCCCGGCTTTCCTGCCAGGCATTCCAGGAGAGTCCCCAGGGTGCCCGGTTTTTCCAGACATTGTCCGAGGCCCAGCAGCACGTGGCCGCCGGTCAACCAGCAACCCTGATACAGACGCGGGTACCGGTTCCGCTGCTGATCAGTGCCGCTGGCTTCCTGGACAAGTACGGTCCTGAAGAGCGGTACAATTTCCTCCGTTTTGCGTCCCGGGTTCACAGCCCTCTGTTATTCACATTCGGGAGCCTGGAACTGGAGCACGGGGGCGTGGCTTTCGCCGGTTTACCGGATGCTATCGGGCGGTTAGCCAGCCAATCTGACGATCGCTGGCAACCACAAGTCTCTGTGATAGAAGGGGCTGATCACCACTACCGCTCTGGCCGTGACGAATTGAACCGGGAGCTCTCTCGATGGCTCCAGGGGCAAAACCGGGTAGCTGGCCAGGCCTGACCCGTTCATCCTGTCGGCAGGGTAATACCACCGGTTCCCCGCATTCGGCAGACTGCCGGTTGAACTAGGCTAGGAGGTGCGGTATTTTCATGGTTTCCCACCCGTTAACCAGTGTTTCCAACTGGTTACACCTAACCACCACCGAGGGACCGGAAGAAAGAAACCATGAGTTCATCAGAATCCATCAGCGGCGCCGAACTGGCCACCCAACAACAGGAAGCCCGTGACCGGTTGGATGCCCACACCTACGAGGTTATTCAGCAACACTTCCACGATTCGACGGGCTGCCCTTTCTGGTTGCAGAAGAAAGCCGAGTTTAACTTTGATCCCCTGATCGAGGTCAAGGATTACGAGGACCTGAAAAAATTCCCCCTGTTTGAAGACGAGTGGCTGCGAGGTGGGCCGGTCAGTCGCTGGATCCCCCAGAATTATGCGGGCAGGCCTACGTATGTTTTCGAGACCGGCGGAACGACCGGGATTCCCAAGAGTCGCATGGTCGTGGATGACTTCCGCATCGATTATGAACTGTTCAGCGAAACCCTGCCGGACGAGTACTTCCCCAGGGGGTCAAACTGGCTGATGCTGGGCCCCTCCGGACCGCGACGTTTACGACTGGCCGTGGAACATCTCTGCCAGCACCGCGGCGGAATCTGTTTCTGCATTGATCTTGATCCGCGCTGGGTCGTCAAGTTGATCAAGAAGGGGTGGATGGAACACCTGGAAGAATACAAGAAACACTGCATGGACCAGGCACTCACCGTGCTGTCGGCCGGGCACGACATCAAGTGTATGTTTGCCACGCCTAAGTTACTGGACGGCCTGGCCCTGGGGCTGGAGGAACAGGGAAGCAGTCTTCCGGAAGCGGGTATCACGGGAATTTTCTCCGGGGGAACGGAGTTCACTCCCCAGTGGACGCGTTACGCCGTCGAGGAATTGCTGGGAGGTCCACCGGCCGAGAGTGGCGTGTACATGACGCCCACCTACGGAAATACCCTGATGGGACTGGCCTGCAGTCGACCGGTCAGCGCCGAGGACGGTTACAAGATCAGTTACTATGCTCCACAGCCACGCGCTGTTACAGAAGTGGTGAGTTTTGATGACCCCCTGGCACCGGTTCCCTATGGTGAAACAGGGCGTGTCAAGCTGACCACGTTAACCAAGGAGTTCTTCGTACCAGGATTCCTGGAACGCGATGAAGGTGAACGTGAAGCACCCTTCGAGATGTACCCCTGGGACGGAGTCAGTGGCGTGCGTCCATTCCACGAGTTTGCCAAATCCACCACGGTCGGGGTCTACTAGGCGCTTGCCGATCACGGAGCCATGACGCTCCCATTGAATTCATTTTCGAGTAACGAGGAGATTTACCGTGTTGAACATACCCGTCATTCGCTGGGGAAAGCCTTACGATTCCCTGGAAGTGGACGAAGTGGTCCACTTCAGCACCGGTGAAACCATTGCCCAGGTGAGCCAGGCCAACGGGGGAATCATCCAACGCGATATGCGCAAGGCCCACCGTGCCCGTGAGATCCTGCTTGACATCCCTTGCAGCGAACTGATCGAACGGCTCAAGAAGGCCGGGGACCTGTACCTTAACGGTGATCTGCCGATTGGTGACGGCATCCAGACTCCTGACGATTTTGCCTATCAGCAGTCGGCCACGACCGGTTTGCCCGAGCACATGTGCAAGGCCAACATGGCCAAGAACAAGTTCGTGCTGGACAACATGGAGCAGATCCTGGATGCCCTCACGCGAGGGCTGGACCTGGACATCCTGACCCGCGGCTATGGCATTGAGGACCGGGGTGTGGTGGTCAGTTACCAGGCCCAGGCACCAGCGCTGGGAGCGGTCCTGCCGTCGAATTCACCAGGCGTCCATACCCTCTGGCTACCCGTAATCCCGCTGCAGTTCGGCCTGGTCCTGAAACCTGGTCCCCAGGAACCGTGGACACCTTACCGCATGTTTGCTGCCTACAGCGCAGCAGGTATTCCGCCGGAAGTGATCTCGCTCTATCCAGGCGGACCGGAGGCCGGAGCTGCCGTGCTGGCTGCCTGTGACCGGTCGATGATTTTTGGTGGAACCCCCACCGTGGAACAGTACAAGGGTAATCCTCGTGTCCAGGCCCATGGACCTGGTTTTTCCAAGATCCTGTTGGGCGATGACGTCGTTGACGACTGGGAACAGTACATCGACCTGATGGCCGAGAGCATCTACATCAACAGCGGTCGTGGCTGCATTAACTGCTCGGGAATCTGGGCTTCCCGCCACACCCGTGAAATTGCGCAGGCCTTGGCCGAGCGACTGGGCCCCATCGAGGCCAAGCCGCCGGCAGATCCGGAAGCCGGGCTGGCCGCTTTTACCGTACCGGGGATGGCCGCCGCCGTCTGGGGCATGATCGAGGCGGATCTGAAGGAAGACGGCGTCACTGACATGACGGCTGAGCATGGCCATCGACTGGTCGAACAGGAACATTGTGCCTACCTGAGGCCCATGATCGTCCATTGTTCCTCTCCGGAAAACGCCATTGCCAGGAAAGAATACATGTTTCCGTTCTCGACCGTGGTGGAATGTCCCCAGGACCAGATGCTGGCCAAGATCGGCCCCACGCTGGTCTGCTCAGGGATCACGCAGGACCAGCAGTTGATCCAGGGATTAAGCAACGCCACGTTTATTGACCGACTGAACGTGGGTCCCATTCCGACCAGCAAGCTCAACTGGCTGCAACCGCACGAGGGCAGCATCATTGACTTCATGTACCGTTCGCGTGCCTACCAGGTACCGGACGAACAGTTGGCGGCCCTGTAAGGGATTCGACACGCCTCGATTGCACCCACTTGAACCTCGTCTCTCCAGGAAAGTCGCTCGCCGCTTCATCCCGACCCACTGCCCGGCGCCTGCGATGATAACTTTATGATTTCGTTCGACTACCATTCCTCGACACGTCTCGTTTTCGGGGCAGGAAAAATAGACACGCTCAGCGAACTGGTCGCTGAATTGGGTGGTTCGCGAATCCTCTTGATCAGTGATCCGGGAATCATCCAGGCAGGTCATACCGACCGCGCCGTGACCGCCCTGCGCCAGGCATCCCTGGAAGTCGAGGTCTTCGGTAACGTCCAGGAAAACCCGACCACGGCCGACGTGGCTGCCGGCTGCCAGTTGGCCGAACAATTTCGACCCGACCTGCTGGTGGGACTTGGTGGTGGCAGTAGCATGGACTGTGCCAAGGGCATCAATTTCATCTATACCAATGGCGGAGAAATGAAGGACTACTGGGGAACCGGCAAGGCCAGCAAGCCGATGCTCCCCATGATCGCGATTCCCACCACGGCAGGCACCGGTAGTGAAACGCAATCCTTCGCCCTGATTTCCGATGCGGAAACCCATGTCAAGATGGCCTGTGGTGATCGCAAGGCGCGCTGTGCAATCGCCCTGCTGGACCCCACCCTGACGCTGACGCAGCCACCACGGGTGACAGCCCTGACGGGAATCGACGCGCTCTCGCATGCCCTGGAAACGTTCGTGACCACCAAGCGATCATTGATCTCATTAACGTTCAGTCGCGAATCCTGGAGACTACTGTCCCATTACCTGCCACGTGTGCTGGATGATCCAGACAACCTGGAGACGCGCGAGGGAATGCAGATCGGTGCCTGCCTGGCCGGGCTGGCCATCGAGAACTCGATGCTGGGCGCTACCCACGCGCTGGCAAATCCACTGACCAGCGAATTTGACCTGATTCACGGACAGGCAATCGGCATCCTGCTGCCCCATGTGATTCGCTACAACGGCGTCGAGGTGGGCGCCTGGTACCAGGAACTGACTGCCACCCCGGAAGTGTCTGCAGAGAAAAGCTGTGAGCAACTGGCCCAGTTTGTCCAGGGGCTGGTGGCACAGGCAGGACTTCCCACCTCGCTTTCCCAGTGTGATATTTCCCGGGAAAATCTCTCCAAACTGGCGGACCAGGCTGCGGAACAATGGACAGCACAATTTAACCCCCGGAAAGTCGGATCAGAAGAATTAGCAAGCATTTACGAGCAGGCATTCTGATAGAATAGAAACCGGTTGCTGAACAGGTTTAGCAGAGGAGTCCCTCGTGGTACGAATGGCACAAAGAATAGCGCTCGTGAAAACCGTGACATGGAGCCTGTTGCTCGTGTTACTGATCAGCGGTCCTGGCATGGCGGTGGATCCACCGCAGCTGCCTTCCGAGAACTGGTTCCTGCCCCGCGGTAACTCGCAGGCCCAGGGAGTTTCCCAGGCATCGATCACGGCACCGCTCACGGTAGACTGGAAATTCAAGGTCAAGGACGGCGCCTTCGAGGGCACACCTGCCATCGTTAACAACATGGTCTACATTGGTGACCTGGACGGCAAGCTCTTTGGGCTGGATTTGAAGACCGGTAAGAAACGGTGGGAATATACCACGGACAGTGGCTTCATTGCATCACCGGCCGTACGGGATGGTCGGATCTACCTGGGGGACATAGACGGCCGCTTTTACTGCGTGGATGCAATCACCGGCAAGAAACTGTGGATCTTCGAAACGAGATCGGAAGAGCACACG
>JAYGDH010000532.1:0-12508 GCA_046583055.1 Pirellulaceae bacterium
GTGGCAGCGGGTAAAAAACTGGCTGACGTGGAAGTCCCTGATTTCCTGCCGGACAGGGAAACGATTCGCTCAGACATTCTTGATTACTGCCTGGAAATTGAACACTTTGATCGGCAGTTAGGCAGGATGTTGCAGCTGTTAGAGCAGCGCGGCGAGTTGGAGAATACGATTGTCCTGGTGACGGGCGATAACGGTATGGCATTTCCGCGAGCCAAGGCGAACTGTTATGAGTACGGAATTCACGTTCCGCTTGCCATTCGTTGGCCCGGCCAGGGCAAGCCGGGACGTGTCGTGGATGACCTGGTCAGCTTCGTCGACTTGGCACCAACCTTGCTCGAAGTTGCTGGCTTACCACCGGAGCGGGCCATGGTAGGTAAAAGCCTGGGAAACCTGCTGAAATCTGACAAGTCGGGAGTCGTGGAACGGGAGCGTCGCCACGTCTTTAGTGCACGTGAACGACACTCCTCCTCCAGGTACCAGAACTGGACGTATCCACAGCGTGCCATGCGGACGGATCGTTATCTTTTGATTCGCAACTTTCGACCCGATCGTTGGCCAGCCGGTGCACCGCAGAAGCTCAATAGCAACGGGTCACTGGGTCCCATGCATGGAGCATATCATGACATCGATGCCTGTCCCTCGCTGAGCTTCCTGGTTAAACATCACGATGAGCCGGGAATAGCCCCCTTTTTCCAGTGGTCGGTTGCCAAGCGGCCAGCATGGGAGCTGTTTGATGTTCACAAGGATCCAGGATGCCTGGAGAATCTTATCGGTTCCCCGGTCGCACGGGATGTTGCACCTGGTTTGAAACGTGACCTGGAAGCTTTTCTGACTCAGACACGGGACCCCCGTATTCTCGATGGTGGTGACATTTTTGAGACCTATCGCCGTTACAGTCGCATGCGCAAGTTTCCTGCTCCCCCGGAGAAACCATGATCGTAATGACATGCCGCCTCTCGTGGGTCATCCTGCTGTTTTCGTTGCTGGCCTGCGAGAGGCTGGCGGCCGAGCCCTGGAAACGTCATACGATTGACCAATCATCGCGTGGGGCTGACGGCGTCCGCCTGGCAGACGTCAACCGCGATGGACGACCTGATTTGGTCACGGGTTGGGAAGAAGGAGGGGTGGTCCGCGTCTACTTGAATCCGGGGCCGCAGGCAGCGAAAAAGATCTGGCCGGCAGTCACCGTTGGTAAGGTCAAGTCCCCGGAAGATGCGGTCTTTGCCGATCTCGATGGAGATGGCTCACAGGATGTAATTAGTTGTTGCGAGGGCAAGGTAAAATCTGTTTTTATTCACTGGGCCCCGCGAGATCGAAAAGAATACCTGGAGCCTGCCCGTTGGTCGACGGCAGCAATTACAGCCGTGCAGGGCAAGCAGTCCTGGATGTATTGTTTGCCCATGCAGGTAGATGGCAAGTATGGCATGGACCTGGTCGTGGGGGCCAAGGGGAAGGGAGCTACCGTGGGCTGGTTACAGGCACCGGCAAACCCGCGGCAGGTAGCTGATTGGAAATTTCATCCCCTCTACCAGGCAGGCTGGATCATGTCACTGGAGTCGCTTGACGTTGATCATGATGGTGATCAGGACGTGGTGGTCTCGGATCGCAAGGGTTCCCGCCGAGGAGTTCTCTGGTTGGAGAACCCGGGTCGCCAAGAAGTCCTGGCTGGCAAAACCTGGTCGGAACATCGCATTGGTGGCCAGGGCCTGGAAGTCATGTTCCTGGCAGTGGCCGACCTGGACCAGGATGGTCAGCAGGATATCGTGACAAGTACCCGCAACAAGAAGTTACTTTTCCTGAGACGACAGTCAACGGATCCGATTCAATGGCAGTCCTACGCGATTGACAATCCCCATGGTATTCCCAACGGCAAGGCAGTGGCGGTGGCAGATATTAATGGAGACGGTCAACTGGACCTGGTTCATGACACCAATACATACGGGAATCGATCGTTTCCCGGGTTGGTCTGGATGTCTTACCGGAAACAACCCACGGAAAGTCGCTGGACACCACACGATATCAGTGGCTCTCGGGGAGTCAAGTTTGACCTGATCCAGGTGTTGGATCTGGATGGAGACAAAGACCTGGATGTCATTACCTGCGAGGAGCGTGATAACCTGGGTGTTTTCTGGTATGAGAACCCGGGTTCTTTCCCTGCCCCTTGATCGATGACACGATGATAGCCGAGCGGGGCAAGGCTTCTTATTGTGCCTGGACGTTCTGCAGCCAGGCTTCGTGAAGCTGGCGCAGTCGTTTCGTGGTTTCGGGCTCCTGGGCGGCAATGTT
Organism: Pirellulaceae bacterium; assembly: GCA_046583055.1. Lineage (GTDB taxonomy): Bacteria > Planctomycetota > Planctomycetia > Pirellulales > Pirellulaceae > JAZADA01. The sequence continues at coordinate 2,287 of JAYGDH010000532.1, forward strand.
GGTCATTTCCCCGGGATCTTGTTCCAGGTTGACCAGGAAGAGTTGATCGGCCTTCGTGAAGGGGCGTTTGCTGCTGGTGTCCTTGGGGTTGCCAATCAGTTTCCAGGAACCGGCTCGGACGGCCCACTGGGGTTTTCCCCCGAGTCCACGTCCGGATTGCCAATGGAAGACCTCGTGGGGACTGACTGCCCTGGCGGACCGGATTGCTGGCACCAGGCTCTTTCCATCGAGGCGACGCTTGGGAAGTGGGACGCGGGTTAATTCTGACAGTGTTGGTAACCAGTCAACAGAGACGGCCATCTGGTGACGTACCTGGTTTACCGGAAGTTGCCCGGGCCAACTGATAATGGCAGGAACACGAATTCCGCCTTCGAAGAGACTGAACTTGGCGCCGCGATACTTCCCTGCACTGCCGCCACCACCGAAGGTGCGTTCCTCGGTGGAATGGCCATGATCGGACTGAAAGATAATGATTGTGTTTTCTGTGAGCCCGCGTTTTTCCAGGTGAGCCAGTAACTGGCCAATCATCTCGTCCATCGTGGAAATAAAGGCAGCGTACATTCTTCGAGGTGGATCCAGGTCCCGGTATCGTTGCCGCCAGGCATCGGTACCCTGCAGTGGATAATGGGGAACATTGATGGCCCAGTAGAGGAAAAAAGGATCTTCCTGGTGAGCGTCAACGAATCGTCGGGCCTCCCGTACCATCAGTTCCGGGAAGAACTTGCCGTCTTCCCAAATCTCCTTGCCGTTACGCCACAGGTCATGTCGATTCGGCCCGTTCCAGTAAAAGAAATGGGAATAGTTATCGATACAGCCACCCATGTGACCGAACGAGTCATCGAACCCCTGGGCATTGGGCATGGTTTCAGGAGCGTAGCCCAGGTGCCACTTGCCTACATGTCCGGTGGCATATCCTGCCGCCTTGAACATCTCTGCCATGGTAACCTGTTCACTGGCCATCCCGTGGGATCCCGGTTGGGAACCGGCGTTGCCTGCCAGGCCAGCTCGCTGGGGATAACGACCTGTCAGAACTGCCGCACGCGAGGGTGAACAGACAGGGGCGGCCGAGTAAAACTGGGTCCAGCGTGTGCCCCGGGCAGCCAGGGCATCCATGTGGGGTGTGATCAGGTCCCGTGCCCCGTAACAACCGACATCGATACTGCCCTGGTCATCGGTGTAGATCAAGATGACATTGGGTCGCTTGCTCTCCTGGTCGGCGGCCCGCACCTCGGGAGCGAGGGCCAGGCAAATGAAACCGAGCAGCAGTCCGAAGATGATCCCGTGGAAACGTGGTGTCATGGTGTTTATCCTGTCGAATCGTGACATCAGGTTTGCCTGTGCCAGCTGGGTCATGCAGCGGCACAATTCTAGCAGATGCGCTAGTCTTGTGTCGGCCAGAGGCAGGTGATTCCCTGTTGGTTGGCTTGCCAGGTAGTTTCCGAGTGCACTTCCATGGCGCTCAGGCACCCGTTGCCGAAACAGTAGGTGTCAAGGCAAACGACGTGGTCCAGCCGTAGGATTTGCCCGCCGTCCTGGGGAGTATGTCCAACAAAGACCCGTTTCCCGGAAGCATGTTGACCGGGTCCCGGTCCGCGCAGGTGTTCCCAGAATAATTGCTGGTCGTCCTGTTCCCCTGCCGGTAATGCGGGATCAAAACTTGCGTGGAAAAACAGGTGGTGTTCGGTCTCGTGGAAACGCTGACAACGTTGAAAGAAGTCGATGTGACTGGAAGGGATCTGTTCGATGGTTCCCCCGTAGCTGTCCAGGGTTTGTTGGCCACCACATTGGAGCCAGAAGTTGAAGAGCGTTTTTCTCTGGAGTGCATCCAGTAGCAGGCATTCGTGGTTTCCTCGCAGCGGGATGAGCTGGCACTCTTGCTGGAGACGCAATAGGCGGTCAATGACCTGCCGGCTTTGCGGACCCCGGTCGATGTAATCACCAAGGGTTATGATCACGTCATCGGGATTAGGCTCAATGGCCTCGAGGATTACTTCCAGGGCCCGCGCACAGCCGTGGATATCACCAATGGCGATTGTTCGTCCGGGAAGCGGTTCCTGCGAGGTTTGTACAGAGGTCATTGTTCGCCTGGACCAACGTGGTAACTGGAGCATGGCCAACGTCTATGTTACCGTCAGCTCGCAGGGTTGGACAGTCGCGGTGACCGGAAGAACTAGTTGACCGAAGGGTCCTCGGGAATCAATTTCTCCGGTATATCGGCCAGCAAGATCGCGCGACCAATGTTTTGTGAAACCCGTTTCCACATTTTGTCGGGCTCAGAAAAAACATCGGTTGATTCTGCAGGTGTTGTCAGCCAACCTCCGGCTTCCAGTTCATGGTCGAGTTGTCCGGGACCCCAGCCAGCGTAACCACTAAAGACGCGGAACGGTTTGTTGGAGTGAGTGACCAGGCGATGAATGTTGTCTTTCTGGGTGGCCAGGTGGACTCCGGGTACGATTTCTTCTTCGGAAAGAAAGGTGGACATGTGAACCGCCATCAAGGGTCCGTCGACAGGACCGCCGTTGTTGATCCGGGCATCGCAGTCGCAGGTCTCCTCGCTAATCATGGGCCAGATGTCTCGAATCGTCTTGGCCGTGGGGCGATTAAGGATGAAGCCGACAGCACCTTCTTCAGTATGCTGGATGATGAGCACCACGCTCTGAAAAAAGTTCTCGTCAGGAAGATGACGAGAGGCGACCAGGAACTGTCCCCGCATGGAAATCATCGCCTTGATTTACCTCCAGTTAGCTGGTGATCCTGGTGATTAGCTGGGCCCTGGCTTCCAGACGCAGCCTGCCCAGGAGAGTCCCACTCCGAAGCCGACCAGCAGATTGGAACTGTCGGGCGTAATTTGATTATTCGCCCGCAGGTGCTCGAGGACAATGGGGATAGTCGAAGAGACCGTGTTGCCCACGTTTTCCAGTACGATGGGTAGTTTTTCCTCGGGTAACTCGAGTCGCTGACGTAACTGCTCTAACATCTTGAGCGTGGCCTGGTGCATGATGAACAGTTCGATCTGCTCACGCGATATTTCTGCCGAGTCCAGTACCTGCTCGATTAGTTGCGGGATGGCATCGATCGTGAAATTGATCAGGCTGGGGCCATCCATGTACAGGTCACTGGGCCAGCGATGTCGATGACGTGGCTTAATGGCTGTCTCCGGTGAACGAATGCCGCTTTGAGTGAGAGTCAGCGTGTTGGCCCCACTGCCATCGGTACCGAACCGGAATCCCAGAAGCGATGGTTCCTCAGCGGATTCGACCAGCGTGGCTGCGGCCCCGTCACCGAAAATGGTCCTCAGGCTGCGATCCGTTTCGTGGATGTACTTGCTGTAAGTCTCTGCGGTAATCAACAGGATCCGCCGAGCAGCGCCGCTGCGAATCAGGCCATCTGCCAGAGATAAACCGTACACGTATCCAGAACAGCCGAGATTAAAGTCCAGTGCTCCGCTGGAAGTTCGCAGGCCCAGACGATCTTGCATCAGGCAGGCGGTCGTGGGAAGTGGATAGTCTGGCGTCTGGGTACAGAACAACAGGAAATCGATGCTTTCCGGGTCGATTTCATACTCGGCAAATAATTTGCGGGCAGCTTGGACTCCAAGATCCGAGGCGCATTCATCAGGGCCTGCGATATGACGAGCGCGAATCCCCGTCTTGGAATAAATGAGGTCCAGGTTCCAGGAAGGAAACTCCTGCTGCAGATCGTCGTTGGTTTCGACCCTGTCTGGAAGATAAACAGAAATCGGACCGATGGCTCCAAAACTCACGGATGTATTTACCTTCTGTTGAGTCAACGATTGTAAGAATGGAGGTCTTGAAAATTCCGTCGTGAGCGTGATGTCCTGCCCGATAACATCACCTTGCCCTGGTTGGACACGGATCTTAATGCCAAGTAATTAGTCTAACCTCGGAGCTTGCTTGACACGATACCCCGTAACCTGCTGAAAACGTGGAATGCCAGCCAGGGGATATCAGGTAGCGGGTACCCCACACAAAAACATCTTGACCAGACTTCGCCAGGCACTATACTCCCGCCGCGTTTAAAGCTTGCGGGATTTCTCGATACTACGGTTCGGACACTTTATGAAACGACAAACACGACGCGCGTTTTTGTCCGGTATGTTGGTTGCCTCCTCTAGTGCTATGTTGCGCTGCTCAGCCGGGGAACGATCATGGCCAGTGGAGGGTGTCTATGGCTCTCTTGTTTGCCACGCTGACAGCGAGCTTGGTTCCGTGCAGTCCCTGCTCCAGCAACTGGCTGACTTGCCGCGCCAGATCGATCAGCAAATCGGAACCGGTTCCGGGTTCGGAAAAGTACATCTTTTTCTGTTCGCACATCCAGCAACCTATCGGGCCTATGTTCGGAGCCATTTTCCCGAGGCTCCTGAACGGCGTGCCTTGTATGTTAAGCGAGGTGCCGCAGGAATGATCTTTGCCGCTCGGTCAACAACCCTGGGAGAAGACTTGCGACATGAAGCTACCCACGCTTACCTGCACCAGGTTGTTGCCGGGTTGCCACTCTGGCTGGACGAGGGTTTGGCAGAGTACTACGAGGCGGTAGCCGCCAAACGCCATCTCGGACACCCTCACCGACTCGAAATGTGCCAACGACTGCGACAGGGTTGGCAGCCCTCCCTGTCACTCCTGGAACGTTTGTCACCGCGGCAACCACTGGAAAGCCGGGACTACTGTCAAGCGTGGGCCTGGGTCCATTTCCTTCTGCATGGTGAAGCTGACCTGCGGGTAGAATTGATTCGTTTCCTGGCCGATTTGCGTGCACACCGACCTGCAGGCTACCTGAGTCATCGGCTCGGGGGAGGTAGAGATAATCTCGATCGCCGTTTTCGCGCGCATTTTCTCGACCGAATGTCGCCTGTCGGGTGAAACGAGATTTGTTCCCGATGCAGCGCAACTAACGACTTCCTGGCAACCGGCCGGAACACCCATCCGCTTTAATCCGCAAAGTTCCCTGGCGTCCGGTAGAAGAGGAGCTGACCGGGCTGGTTTCGTCTCGATTTTGGTGTGCAGAATTCCGAAACTGGATTATACGCAGCATGCCCACCCGGGAACTCTGGCAGGATAGTACGTACCATGACCGTCAGCTGGCTTAAATATCTTCAACTTGCCTATTTTTCCAAGCCCTCTGCCGATCGAGTTCTCTACCGCTCGATTGCTCGCCATCGTCCGGAGTCTATCGTGGAGTTGGGCCTGGGACTGGCTGAGCGAAGTGCGTCCTTGATTCAACTGAGCCAGAGATACCGACCTGCCTCGGAAATCAAGTACACGGGACTGGATTTGTTTGAAGGTCGTGACCAGCATGCTCCCGGGATTACCCTGAAAAGAGCACATCGCATCTTGTGTAAGCTGACTCCTCGTGTCCAGCTGTTTCCTGGGGACCCTCGCCAGTCACTGGCCTGTCGAGGAAACCTGCTGCTCAATACAGACCTGGTCGTGATCGATTTGCAGGATAGCCCGGAGATCCTGGTACACCTTTGGACTCCACTGGCCAAGCTTATTCATGATACTTCCCGGGTTTATGTTTCTCGTTGGCAGATCGAGAAACAGCAACGCCAGTTCGTATTGGTGGATCACGCAACACTTCACGAGTTGGCCGACACGGGCAGTTCGCAGCAGTTGCGGGCAGCCTAGATCCTCAGGAACGAAAGATTTTTTCCCGGTCGCTGGTAACGTCCCGCGTTGCATTACGCGTATCGATGATCAGCGGGGCATGCTGAACCAGGAAATCCCAGTCATAGCTGGAATGATCAGTCGCAATCAACAGGCAATCCAGGGAAGCCAGGTATGCTTCTGTTAGCGGTTCGCTTTCCAGGGCTGGAACGCGATAGTGTCTCATGCCGGGTAGCACCGGGATATGTGGGTCATTGTAGCTGAGTACGGCTCCCTGGTCCTGCAGCAACTCCATCAATCGAAATGCCGGACTCTCACGCGGATCGTCGATGTCTTTCTTGTAGGCAACTCCCAGGATGCCTATGTGCGAATTGCGAATCGGTTTGCCCACGCTGTTCAGTGCCTTGCCCAGCTGTTGGATCACGTAGTTGGGCATGCTGGTATTGATCTCGCCAGCCAGCTCGATGAACCGGGTGGTCATCTCGTGCTTGCGAGCAAGCCAGCTGAGATAAAAAGGATCGATCGGAATACAATGTCCTCCCAGGCCCGGTCCTGGGTAAAAGGGCTGAAATCCAAAGGGTTTCGTTTTGGCGGCGTCGATGACTTCCCAGATATCAATTTTCAGGTGATCAAACAACACTTTCAATTCGTTAACCATGGCGATGTTAACCGACCGGTACGTGTTTTCAAGGATCTTGCAAGCCTCGGCAATTTCGCAGGTAGAGACGGGCACCGTCTCTACCACGACTGCCGAGTAAAGCAGGTTAGCCAGTTCGAGACTCTCGGCATCTATACCACCAATCACCTTGGGTATACCCTGGGCACTAAACTGCTGGTTGCCCGGGTCCTCCCGTTCGGGGCTGTAGGCCAGAAAGAAGTCCTGGCCGACCTGCAGGCCGGAACTCAGCAGGATGGGTAGCAGCACGTCGCGCGTGGTTCCCGGATAGGTGGTGCTTTCCAGGATGACCAGTTGGCCAGGACGCAGGGTGCTGGCGAGTTGTTGGCCGGTGGATTCGATGTAGCGAAGATCGGGGTCACGGCTTTCGGTCAGTGGGGTCGGTACGCAAATCAGGATGACATCGGCTTCGCTCAAGCGATCCATTTGGGAGATGGGCTCGAAACGGTGTTGCTTGAGAGCCTCCTTGATCCAGTTGCTGGCCACGTGCTGGATATAGCTTTGGCCGGAGGCCAATTGGCTTATTTTTGATTCGTCCAGATCAAATCCCAGGGTGGGAAAGCCGGCTTCTACGAAGGCCTGTACCAGCGGTAAGCCGACATAGCCCAGGCCTACGATTCCAATTTTCGCCGTTTTTTTGGCCAGCGCTTCTTTCAAGGACTCGGAATTGTGCGGTATTGTGGTCATCAGATGTTAAAATCAGTCTTACTGCCGTGAATAGAAACCAGCTGCAGCCAGAGTAACAATTTTTCAGTATATCATTAATCGGTTAATGACATCAGAACGATTTTACGGTAGCCGAGAGCGGACAAGTGATTATGGCCAGGATCATGGTGACCGGCACAGCCGGTTTTATCGGTTTTCATCTGACACGACGGCTCCTGGAACAATCCGTCGAAGTGGTGGGGGTCGATAATCTGAACCCGTATTACGATGTTCAGCTCAAGAAAGATCGTCTTGCCCAGTTGCAGGATTTCCCCGGTTACCAGTTTGTCCAGCAGGACATTAGCCAGCAGGCGGAAATGGCGCAGTTGTTCCAGGATCAACCCTGCGATGTAGTGGTTCACCTGGCAGCCCAGGTCGGCGTTCGCTATTCCCTGGAGAATCCACACGCTTACCTGGATGCCAACCTGTCAGGATTTCTTAATATTCTCGAGGGGTGCCGGCAGACGCAGGTTTCCCACCTGGTCTATGCCTCGTCCAGTTCCGTTTATGGAGCCAACCTGCGGAAGCCGTTTTCTGTACAGGATTCAGTAGGTCATCCGGTAAGTCTTTATGCTGCGACCAAGAGAGCCAATGAATTAATGGCTCATAGCTACAGCCATCTCTATGACCTGCCGACCACCGGCTTGCGATTCTTTACCGTCTATGGACCCTGGGGACGTCCTGACATGGCGATGTACCTGTTCACACAAGCCATCCTTGCAGGCGAGCCAGTTCGGCTTTTTAACGAGGGGCGTATGCGGCGAGATTTCACCTACATCGACGATGCGGTAACCGCACTGCTGCGGGTCATGGACCGACCACCGGCAGCCGATCCAGCCTGGTCCGGAGAAACCCCGGACTTGGCTTCCAGCGCTGCACCCTACCGGATTTACAACGTGGGCAATCAAGATCCGGTTTCCCTGGAACAGTTGGTCGCGACACTGGAAACGGTCCTGGGGAAAAATGCTACCAGGGAGCTGGTTGAGATGCAGTCGGGAGACGTACAGGAAACGTTCTCTGATAGCAGTCAGCTGGTGGCGGATTTTGATTTTCGCCCGGCGACGTCACTGCAAGATGGTGTTCGACAATTTGTTCAATGGTACCGGGAGTACCACGGGCTCAACGATTAGCCTGGAACCGTCGGTCGGCTGAGACTGGCAACGAGGCAACTCCTGTCATGGATACCATCTTTGAAGTATAATGAGTGTCTTGACATGAATTGTTTCAGGTAAAGAGAGGCACTGATGGACGTGGCTGCACCGAGGACGATGTTCGAGAAAATCTGGCATGAGCATGTTGTCCTGGCGGAATCAGGAAAACAGGCGATCCTCTACATTGACCTGCACCTGGTCCACGAAGTGACCAGTCCGCAGGCGTTTGAAGGTTTGCGTCTGTCGAGTCGCCAGTTGCGTCGACCGGAAAAAACGATCGCCACGCTGGATCACAATATTCCCACGGTGGATCGGTCTCTTCCCATCGTGGATCCGATTGCCCGCCAGCAGGTTGAAACCATGCGACAGAATTGCCGGGAATTTGGCGTTCGGCTGTATGACCTGGACGATGACCGGCAGGGCATTGTTCACGTGATTGGACCGGAGTTGGGTTACACCCAGCCGGGCATGACCATCGTTTGCGGCGATAGTCATACGGCCACGCATGGCGCTTTCGGGGCCCTCGCCTTCGGGATCGGCACCAGCGAAGTTGAACATGTGCTGGCCACGCAGACCCTCTTGCAGGACAAGCCCAAGACGCTGGAATTGCACGTGAACGGTGAGTTGGCAGAAGGTGTGACTGCCAAGGACCTGGTCCTTTACGTGATCGGTCAGTTGACGACGGCCGGCGGCACTGGCCACGTGATTGAATACCGTGGTAGTGCGATTCGCAAGCTGAGCATGGAAGAACGCATGACCGTCTGCAACATGTCGATCGAGGCAGGTGCCCGGGCGGGCATGATCGCTCCGGATGAGATCACGTTCCAGTACCTGCGAGGTCGCGAGTTTGCGCCGGCAGATGCGGCTGCTGCTGAAGCGAAATGGCAGCAACTGGGTACCGATGAAGGTGCTGAATTTGACCGGGTGGAAATTTACGAGGCTCATGACATTGCTCCACAGATTACCTGGGGGACGAACCCGGGCCAGGTGTTAGCCGCTGATCAGCCCATTCCGGATCCGTCGACGTTGGCCGATGAAGTCGAGAAGAAAAGCGCGCTCGGGGCACTGGCATACATGGGGCTCTCCGCCGGGACGAAAATGACGGACGTGGATATCGACCGCGTTTTCATCGGCTCCTGTACAAATGCACGGATCGAGGATTTGCGGGCCGCCGCCGCCGTGGCTCGTGGCCATTGCGTGGCCAGTGATGTGCATGCCATGGTGGTTCCTGGAAGTGGACAGGTGAAATTGCAGGCTGAGGAAGAAGGACTGGACGAGATATTTCGTGCGGCCGGATTCGAATGGCGTGACGCCGGCTGCAGCATGTGCCTGGCCATGAACCCGGACAAGCTGGAACCCGGGGAACGATGTGCTTCGACCAGTAATCGAAATTTTGAAGGACGGCAGGGCAAAGGTGGGCGAACTCACCTGGTTTCACCGGCCATGGCAGCTGCGGCTGCCGTCCAGGGGAAGTTCGTGGATATTCGTGGCTGGGAATTTCACTAGGTTCCGGGCGACGTGGGGCAATTGATCCAGGAAAGAACAATCATGAATCCGTTTACCGTACACCAGGGCCGTGTCGTCGCGATGGATCGTGCCAACGTGGATACCGACCAGATTATTCCCAAGCAGTTTCTCAAGAGAATTGAACGGACTGGATTTGGCCAGTTCTTGTTTTATGACTGGCGATTCCTGGAAGATGGTTCTGATAATCCGGATTTCGAGTTAAACCAGCCGGCGGCCGCAGGTGCATCCGTGCTGTTGGCAAAACGTAATTTCGGCTGCGGTTCCAGTCGTGAGCATGCGGTTTGGGCGCTGGATGATTATGGAATCCGGGTGGTCATCGCACCCTCCTTTGCAGATATTTTCTATAGTAATTGCTTCAAGAATGCCGTCCTGCCGGTGGTCGTGGACGAAGCAACCGTGGACCGCCTGTTCGAGCGATGTCAGCAAGATCCGGAATGGGAGTTAACGATTGACCTGGAACAGTGCCAGGTGCGAGACCAGGGTGGCCTGGAAATTAGTTTCGAAGTGGATGGATTTCGACGAGAATGTCTGCTCAAGGG
>JAYGDH010000013.1:0-3157 GCA_046583055.1 Pirellulaceae bacterium
CCACGATATCTCCCGTAAATGTAGTTAAGGAATAGAAGGAAATCCCGGGTAGCTGTTGGTTGACAACCTGCCAGGATTGCACCAAAATCCTACGGAAAATAGCCAGCATACGGAACCCGGTCCCTGAAAATCATTATCATCTCCGCTTTTCCCACTCCATTGCTCGTGCACCAGGAATAAACCTATGCGAACACTCGTCACTGGCGCTACAGGATTCGTGGGACGTCGCCTACTCCAGGAGTTGGCAGAGCCCGTTATTCTCAGCCGGCAACCTGACCAGGCGGAGAAGAACCTGGGCGTAGCGGCCTTTCCCTGGAAACCCAACTCGGAAACACCTCCAGCGGAAGCCTTTGCAGGCGTTGCTGCCGTCATTCACCTGGCCGGCGAGTCGGTTGGTGAAGGACGCTGGAGTGCCCGCAAGAAAGAACGCATCCTCCAGAGTCGCCAGGCGGGAACACGGCACCTGGTCGATCGCCTGGAAGCCCTGGAGACCAGGCCGTCGGTCCTGGTCTCCGCCTCCGCCGTCGGTTACTACGGGGATCGAGCAGACGATCTCCTGGATGAATCCGCCGAGCCAGGCCAGGGATTTCTCGCCGAGGTCTGCAAGACCTGGGAGGACGAGGCAGAGCGAGCTCGCCAGTTCGGCATGCGTGTAATCACCGTGCGTATTGGCATTGTGCTCGGATCCAATGGCGGCGCTCTCAAGAAGATGCTACTTCCCTTCAAGCTGGGGTTGGGCGGCCGACTGGGTAATGGCAAGCAATGGATGCCCTGGATCCACCTGCAGGACCTGGTCAGTATCCTTGCCCTGGCGGCCCAGCATCCCTCGCTGGACGGCCCCATCAATGCCACGGCACCCAATCCGGTAAGCAACCGCGACTTCACCAGGAGCATGGGCAAGGCGTTACACCGACCCACGATCTTTCCGGTGCCGGGACCGATGCTGCGACTGGCCCTGGGAGAATTTGGTGCCATCCTGCTGCATTCCCAGCGGGTCATTCCGACGGTCCTCGAGGAGATCGATTATCCCTTCCACTTCCCGGAGCTTGATCCGGCTTTAGAGAACATCCTGGCTGGCTAAACCATGTACGAATTACTATGCAGCCAGGTGGTTCCCCACCCACGCCACGAAGTCTTCGCCTTCTTCTCTGACATCCGCAATCTCGAACGCATCACTCCCCCGCGACTTCATTTCAAGATCTTGACACCGCTACCCTGCGAGCTTGCTGCGGGAGCCCTGATTGACTACCGGTTGAAACTCTGCGGAATTCCTTTTCAGTGGCAAACATGTATCGATCAATTTGAACCTGACGACTTCTTCGCTGACACCCAGCGTCGCGGCCCCTATCGCCATTGGTACCACGAACACCGTTTCAGCGACGTCCCCGAGGGGACCCTGATCGAGGATCATGTTCGCTACCAACTCTGGGGAGGACCGTTGGCATGGCCCCTGCACGGCCTGTTCATCAAGCGTTCCCTGCGCAAGATCTTCGCATTTCGAAAACAGGCCGTCGATACACTGCTGGCATCGCCCACCCCCTCTTCACCGGCAGAGGAGGACCTCGCGTGAACCGCCGCACCGCTGCCTGGAAAGCGTTAAACGATCAGGTCATCCAGTGTGATCGCTGCCCGCGGTTATTGGAACACTGCCAGCATATTGCGGAGGTTCGACGCCGCGCCTACCAGGACTTTCCCTACTGGGGTGGTCCCGTCCCCAACTTTGGTGACCCCAGGGCTCGACTGTTGATTATTGGTCTTGCTCCTGGTGCCCACGGCGCCAATCGTACGGGTCGCATGTTTACCGGCGATCGAAGTGGTGACTGGTTATACCGGGCCCTGCACAAACGCGGCTTCGCCTCACAACCGGAGTCGACCACGGTCGATGATGGCATGCGACTGAAGGGCTGTGCGATTACGAATGTTTGCCATTGTGCACCGCCTGGCAACCGTCCGACCGTGGAAGAGATTCAGCATTGCAGTTCATGGCTAACCGAACTCGTCAATCTTTTGCCTGTGCATGTTTTCCTGGCACTTGGACAGATTGGCTGGAAAGCAACGATTGATTACCTGGTAGCAGAACAGGCATGGACCGGCAAGCGTCCGAAGTTTGGTCACGGTGCCAAGGTACAACTGGCCGACGGCCGCTGGCTCGTGGGCAGCTACCATCCCAGCCAGCAAAACACCTTCACCAAGCGACTCACCGAACCCATGTTCGATTCCGTATTCCGAACCATCGGAAAGTTACTCGAGCATTGAGATGTGACCTACCGCAACCCCTGTGCTCCAAGCGCTTCCCCACCATTGCGTGTAAAGAAAGCCTTGATGACTCGGACCTCAATGGTGTTGGAAAGATGGTGCACCGAACCATCTGCGAACAACACGGGCAAGCCACTGCGCCAAAGGCCCCGCAACGCCTTGGCTGGATCCTTGGCATCAGGAACCATGTCATCCGGCTTGGTCCAGATGACGGCTGCCTTATCATTGGCCTCTACGACGATGACGGTTTGAGACGTACCATCGGTAATATCGCGAAATCGCGTACCCAAGGGGACTTTGTTGGCTCCCAAAGCGAGCTTTGGCGGCATGATGACCGACTGGGAGGCTCGCACCCCAAGGTAATTTGTTTTTCCAAGGCTGTTCCTGCTGGCTGGAGACAGGTAGACCGTTGGCATCCGCCCGATCAGCTTCTTGTTGTGGACGCTGTCCCAGGGTTCATCCAGCTTAAACTGGAGATAAAGTGCTTGTTGCTCGATATAGGGCAGGATATGCACTCTCCAGCTCAAGAGCGGTTTACCATTCTTATCCGTGTTATAAGCAGCAGGAAAGGCTGAATAAACGTCATGAAAGTTGTGCATCGCCAGGCCAATTTGCTTGAGATTATTCACACTGGCCATCTTTCGAGCCGACTCGCGTGCAGCATTTACCGCCGGCAACAGCAGTGCGATTGCCACCGGAGCTGAAATACTCAATGAATTGGAAGGGATTGTCTGCGAGGACCGAACCTCGATCCCATCCGACACGCGATGGATGGACGTCAGACTCGGCTCCATGTGTTTCAACAAACGATCCAGCGATGGTAGGGGGACCATATTGACATCCATCCCATTCTCCTGCAATTGAACCAGGAACTGGCGTGCTCCAACTTGCACCATCGGAT
>JAYGDH010000034.1:0-13293 GCA_046583055.1 Pirellulaceae bacterium
ACGGCTGGTTTCGCCAGGCTGATTCGGGGACCCTTTTCCTGGATGAAGTCGGGGAACTGTCACTGGAAGGGCAGGCCAAGTTACTCAGAATCCTGGAAGGCCATGCGTTCCAGCCGGTTGGCAGCGCGGAAAATATCACGGTCGATGTTCGTGTGATTGCGGCCACGAACCAGGATCTCAATGATTACGTGCGCGCGGGAAAATTTCGCGAAGACCTTTACTACCGGCTGAGCGTCTTCGAACTTTACGTGCCACCCTTGCGAGATCGAGGAGATGACGTGGGTTTGTTGGTTGACTTTTTCCTGGAACATTTCAAGCGACAACATGGTCGACCCACCCTGCAATTATCTGCTGACGCTCGTGCTTGCCTGCTGGACTACCACTGGCCTGGCAATGTCAGGCAGTTGCGCAATGTGATCGACAGTTCTGTCGTGCTGGCGGAAGTGGAGATTATCGAACAGCCGGATCTGGGGTTGCGTGACATATTGACTCCCGTGGCCAGCAGTGAATCCGAATGGACGTCGCTGAACATCGAAACCTGGGAACGAAAACTGATTGAGGAAGCACTGAAACGGTGCGAGGGTAACGTGCCGGCGGCATCCGGGTTGCTGGGAATCGGACGGGCCACCCTGTATCGCAAGATCGAACAATTCGGGATATCCAGGTAAGGAGTAATGATGAAAGCAAGCACTGCCCTCGGTAATGGTTCTGGTAAATGGGTTTTCGTCGCCTGGCTGGTACTGGCGGGTTCCGTGAACGTGTTGGTCCACGGGCAAGAGAACCAGCGTGTTTTTATCCGTCACGGGAAACCCGTGGGAGTCCATGATGCCGAAGGTAACTGGCAACTGCGGGAGGCAGTGTTGGAGGGGCAGGGTGAACGGGTTTATCTCTACGCAGACAGGATGATTGGTACTGGCGATTTCACTGTCTCAGCCCGGTTGCGTATGCAAAACCAAGCGAAGTCTGCGGCCGGTTTTGTGCTGGGCGACAGTTTCTTTGGATTCGAGGGAGCCAAGCGGGAAGAGATTTTCCTCAATGGTCCGTTGTTTGGAGGTTATCGGAACGTCAAGCCCAGTCGCCTGGCTTTCCAACGAGGGGCCTGGATCGATTTCCAGGTACAGCGCCGCAACGGGGTCATGAGGTTCCAGGTGGATGGGAAAACGATCCACGAGTTCCGGCACGAGGGGCCCGTGGGCCAGGTTGGCTTTACTCCCTGGAGAAGTACGATGCAGATTCAACACTTTGCAGCCACCGGAACCCTGGTGGAACGGCCGCAACCCAGGAGCCGTGGCTATTCCATTCCTACCCTCGACCTGGCCGCGGAAAAACATCGCCAGGTAATCGTGGACCGCGAGGAAGGCCAGTACCTGGGACACGTGACCACGGTCTTGTTGGAAGACAAGCAGACCATGGTTGCGGTCTACCCCAAGGGACATGGGCGCGGAGCGATCGTTATGAAGCGCAGTCTTGATGGTGGCAAGACCTGGTCGCCACGACTGCCGGTTCCAGAGAACTGGTCGACGTCAAAAGAAGTACCGACTATTCACCGCGTGATCGATCCCCGGGGAGTGAAGCGACTGATCCTGTTTTCCGGGCTGTACCCGGTTCGCATGGCGGTTTCCGAGGATGATGGGAAGCACTGGTCCCCGTTAAAGAAGATCGGTGACTTTGGTGGTATCGTGACGATGGGCTGCGTGGCACGACTGGCCAATGGAGATTACATGGCCCTGTTTCATGATGACGGTCGGTTCTTTAAAAACAGCGGAAAGCGCGGTCGATTCGTCGTCTACAAAACGGTTTCCTCCGATGGTGGACTGACCTGGTCGCTGCCCAGCGTGGTGGCTACCCATCCCCGCGCTCATCTTTGTGAGCCAGGGATATTGCGTTCCCCTGATGGTCGCCAGCTGGCCGTTTTATTGCGGGAAAACAGCCGTCGTTTGAATTCGTTCCTGATCTTGTCCAACGACGAAGGCAGGACCTGGAGTCAGCCGATCGAGTTGCCAGCATCCTTGACCGGGGATCGTCATACGGGGGTTTATAGTTCTGATGGTCGGCTGTTTATCAGTTTTCGTGACACGACCCATGCGAGTCCGACCAAGGGAGACTGGGTGGCCTGGGTTGGGACGTATGAGGATTTGATCAAGGGGCGTGAGGGACAGTACCGTGTCCGGTTAATGGATAATCACCAGGGGGGGGATTGTGCCTATCCCGGTGTAGAGATCCTCCCGGACGATACGATTGTTACCACGACCTACGGCCATTGGACGGCAGGTAAGCAACCCTATATCGTGAGTGTTCGATTGAAGTTGACTGAACTGGATCAAAAAAGGGTTCAGCAACAAAAAAAACCGACAGTGCAAGAGCATGAATGATCACGAGCTGCTCGATTTTCAACCGTGCCTGTTCATGCGTTGCGGGCACCGTCAAACGGTACTCGGTTCCACGTTGCCCGGCGGACGCTTTCCGTATCGCGCCCGACCACACACGTTGAAGATGTCCGATGATGACGAGCTGGTGGTCCACGATGATGTCCCGGCTTCCTGGAAAGAGACCGATGCCGTGGCCCTGCTGGTTCACGGTCTGGGCGGGGACCATCGATCCGGCTACATGGTACGGGTGGCAGCCAAGCTGCATCGTTGTGGTGTGCGGGTCTTTCGGATGGACCAACGGGGTTGTGGCGCTGCCCAATGGCTGTCCGCTCAACCGGCCCACGCGGGCCGGAGTGATGACATTGCGGAGGTGCTGGACTGGGTGGAGTCCTGTTGTCCACGGGCGCCGTTGACCCTGGTCGGTTTTTCACTGGGAGGAAATGCTGTTCTCAAGTTGGCGGGTGAACGCGGTGCGCCTGACGGTGGGAACCTGCGATTGGTACTCGCGGTTGCGCCTCCCATCGATCTTGCCTACTGCGCGAAAAACCTGGCACGCCCGGAACGCCGCTTCTACGACCGCAGGTTTCTTCGAAAACTTTGTCGCCAGGTACGATTGCGTTCCCAGCGGGTAGCCGCTGCCAGGGGACTGGATCCAGGTGTGCAGCCTGGCAGTGTTCTTGAATTCGATGATGGTTACACGGCTCCAGTGAGTGGATTCCAGGATGCTGGGGATTACTATGCCCGTTGCAGCGCGGGTCCCCTACTGAAATCAATCGAGGTAAGCACCAGGATACTGGTTGCTGAAGATGATCCGGTGGTCCCGGTGGAAATATTTTCCGAGGTGTCGGTTTCGCAACACGTGGGTTTGTTTAAGACTCGATATGGAGGACACTTGGGTTACCTGGGAGTCCGGGGAATTGACTCTGATCGTCGCTGGCTGGACTGGCGTATTGTCGACTGGATCACCTCGGCGTCTACGTAACAGTTGTTTGCTACTCTGGTCAACGGGCTGCGGGTCATTTAGGATTGGACAGCAGTGGTTCCGTGAAAACAGCTTGTTGTCCTCGAGATTTCTGTGCAAAGGAATATGAATCCATGCCACGACTGCCCCAGCAATTTGTTTTCCTGGCCTGGTTGATTTTCCTGGTTTCGGCACCGTTAACGGGACAGGAATGGACTCGTTTTCATGGTCCCAATGGCCAGGGCGTGAGTTCATTGAAATCCTTTCCTGCGAAATGGGAAACCAAGCACTACAACTGGAAGATCAAGTTGCCTGGGATCGGACATTCGTCGCCCGTGATCTGGGGAGACAAGGTTTTTCTGATTAGTGCCGATCCTAAAAGTGCTACGCGCTACGTACTCTGTGTTGCGGCCACCACGGGAAAAATTATCTGGAAAAAAGGCTATACCTCTGAGGCACATCACCTGCACGTGCGCAGCAGCTTTGCGTCGTCCACTCCCGCGGTTGATGCGGATTACGTCTACGTGGCCTGGTCGACTCCTGCGGAGACAACGCTCAAGGCGCTGGACCATAACGGGCGCGAGGCCTGGAGCCTGGACCTGGGACGCTGGCAAAGCCAGCATGGGTTTGGTACCTCGCCGGTGCTCTATGGCGACATGGTGATCCTTTCCAATTCGCAACAGGCCAACAAGCTGAAACCGGGCGAGAAACCGGGTGAGAGTTTCCTGCTGGCCTTCGATCGTAAAACGGGTAAAGAGCGTTGGCGATTGCCGCGTGCGAGTGTCAATGTTTGCTATACCTGTCCCTGTATCTACACACCGCCGGGTGGCAAGCCCCAGTTGGTGTCTTTTAACACGGGAAATGGAATGTTCAGTGTTGACCCGAAAACAGGAAAGGAAAACTGGGCGATCGACGTGTTTGACAAGAGAACCGTCAGCTCTCCCATCATTGCCGGAGACCTGATTTTCGGTTCGACCGGATCCGGAGGTGGTGGCAACTATGTGGCGGCAATCCAGGTGGGTAGCACGCCGAAGATTGCCTACCGTGTTTCACGCCAGGCACCGTATGTGCCGACTTCCGTGATTAACGAAGACATGATGTTCCTGTGGTATGACAAGGGTATCGTCAGCTGCATTGACTATCGGGATGGCAAGGAACATTGGAAGGAACGGCTCGATACCGCGTTTTCGGGGTCCCCGATTCGTGTGGGTAACAAGATGTTCTGTATTGACGAGGACGGTGTGGTGCATGTGCTGGCGGCCGAGAAGGAATTCAAACAGTTGGCGAAGAACCCGCTGGGCGAAGCCAGTCGGTCCACGCCTGCTGTTTCGGGAGGTCGCATGTTCCTGCGTACCTATTCGCAGTTGATCTGCGTGGGTGCCAAGCCGCTCTAGGAAATGGTTGACTGGCGTACAGAAATGAATGGTGACGCGCCCTCAATGCTGTCGAGGTGATGATGCCGCATGAGTGAATCACCATGGCAATTCTGTATCGACGTGGGCGGTACCTTTACCGACTGTTTTGCCCGCAGCCCGGACGGTAACTTCGCCTGCCGGAAAGTTCTCAGTTCCGGCGTTACCCGGGGACTCGTTGGTGAGGGTTCGAGCCCGGCCTGCATCGTCGACTCGCGGCGAGCGGAGGACCCTCCCGGAGTCTGGGCAGGTTACCAGTTTCGGTTTTTGGACCTGCAGGGTAACGTGTTGGCACAGAGTACGGTGACGGACTCCAGGCCCGATCCTGGCCGACTGCAACTGGACCCACCTCTCTCCCTGGACCTGTTGCCTGCTGGTTGTCGGTACGAATTATACTCGGACGAGGAAGCTCCCCTGGTTGCCATTCGTTACCTGCTGGGATTAGGCCGCCAGGAAGTGATCCCTCGAGTCATGGTGAGACTGGGTACGACACGAGGTACGAATGCCCTGGTAACACGAAGTGGAGCACGGTGTGCTTTCGTGACAACCAAGGGGTTTGCCGATGTACTATTGATTGGTTACCAGGAACGGTCCAGGTTGTTTGAGCTGGATGTTAGCAAGTCCCCTCCGTTGTTTTCCGCGGTTGCCGAAATCGACGAACGGATCAGTAGTGATGGGCAGGAACTGCAGGTGCCGGTCGAGCAGGATATTCGGCGACAATTGGCTGCGTTGAAATCAAAGGGTATCGAGTCCCTGGCCATTTGCCTGTTGAATGCCTATACCAATGCGAATCATGAGGAACTCGTGGAACGGATTGCCAGGGAAGAGGGTTTCGTTGAAATCAGCCGTTCCAGTGACGTGGCGCCCCTGGTCAAACTGGTTTCCCGGGGCGATACGACGGTGGTCGATGCCTACCTGAACCCCGTGCTTCGCACCTACCTCGCCGGCTTGCGAAAATCACTCGGGGACCATGCTTCGCTGCACCTGTTAACGTCGGCCGGTGGACTGGTCGCCGCGGAGTCGTTTAGCGGTAAAGATAGCCTGCTTTCCGGACCGGCCGGGGGCGTGGTCGGGTTTTCCCGGGTGGCCCTGGCAGCTGGTTTTAAACAGGCCATCGGGTTTGACATGGGAGGCACCAGTACGGATGTTTCCCGCTTCGAAGACCATTACGAAATGGAATACGAGACCGAGAAAGCCGGCGTGCGAGTTGTCGCACCGATGATGGCGATTGAAACCGTGGCGGCTGGAGGTGGCTCGATCTGTTCGTTTGACGGCACGCGTCTTACCGTGGGACCTGCCAGTGCTGGTGCCGATCCGGGTCCGGCCTGTTACGGGCAGGGCGGACCCCTGGCCGTGACCGATATGAACCTGTTGCTGGGGCGGATACTGGAAGACCAGTTTCCTTTTCCCCTGGACCGGGCAACGGTCCGTCAGCAGCTGGACACGTTATGCCAGGAAATCATGCAGGCCACGGGCGTGTCCTACGATCCCGTGCAATTAGCAACAGGTTTCCTGCGAGTCGCCAACAATAGCATGGCACAGGCTATTCGATCTGTCTCGGTTGCCCGGGGTTATGATCCACGCCAGCACGTGATGGTGACCTTTGGTGGCGCCGCTCCGCAGCATGCCTGTGCCGTGGCCAGGGAACTTGGAATAGAAAAAATCCTGATCCATCCTCATGCCAGTATCCTTAGTGCACTGGGTATCGGGCTGGCCGATATCACGCGTCACCAGGCTGCTGGTATCTATCGTGCTTACTCGGAGCCGGAGGTTAAGCGGTTGGTGTCGCGGTTGGACCAACTGGCAGAAAATGTCACTCGGGAAGTTATACAGGAAGGTGTTGCAGTTGGAGATATCGAGGTGCAGCGGCTGGTTGACCTGCGCCATGTTGGCCTGGAAATGTGTTTGACGGTCCCGTGGTCCGAGTCGGTCACGCTGGCCGCCGCTTACGCGGATGAACATCGCCGTCTGTACGGCTACCATAAATCGGATCGGCCACTGGAAATTGTTGCCGTGCGGGTGGTCGCGACGGGTCGGTCCAACGTTCCGGTCGAACCGTCGGTTTCGGTAGCACCCTGCGACCCGCCTTCGGCCACGACTTCGCCTCTGATGGTAGAGGGCGAAAAGGTCCGTGCGGATGTGTATTGGCGAACTGACCTGCATCCGGGCATGCAGTTGGAAGGACCTGCCATAGTGGTCGACTCCATGTCCACGACGGTGATTGATTCAGGGTGGCGAGCCGAGATCTACAGCGGGGGAGAGCTGGTGTTGCGTGACCAGGGTAGCCATCCTGTCGCGATGACACCGAGTGCTGCAGATCCGGTGTTGCTGGAAGTATTTAATAACCACTTCTCTGCCATTGCGGAACAAATGGGGATCACCTTACAGCACACTTGCTGCAGCGTGAATGTCAAGGAACGTTTTGATTTCAGTTGCGCGATTTTTACCTCCGGGGGAGACCTGGTAGTCAATGCGCCCCATATCCCAGTGCACCTGGGGGCCATGAGCGAAACAGTGCGTTGTGTTCTCCTTGATAATCCTGGAATGGCTCCGGGCGATGTGTTTATTACCAATGATCCGTATCGTGGAGGTTCTCATTTACCAGATATTACCGTCGTTACCCCGGTTTATGATGCGGACGGCAACCAGCGGTTGTTTTTTGTGGCCAGTCGAGCTCATCACGCGGAAATTGGCGGCATCACACCAGGTTCCATGCCACCCTTTTCACGAAACCTGGCCGAGGAAGGAGTGGTAATCCGAAATTTCAAAGTGGTCGACCGTGGGCAGCCGAGAATGGAAGAACTCGCTGCCCTCCTGTCGGCCGGACCCTATCCCACGCGCAGCCTTGTCGAGAATCTCGCAGATATCGAGGCCCAGGTGGCGGCGAATAACCAGGGCGCGACCGATCTCTGGAAATTGGTTGAGCGTTATGACCTGGAAGTCGTGAGGGCTTACATGAATCATATCCAGGCTGCCGCAGATCAGAAAATGCGAGCAGCACTGGCACGCCTGGATGACGGTCAATACCGTTTCCATGACTTCCTGGACAATGGTGCGCGGATCCAGGTCCAGCTGGATATTCGAGGTGACCAGGTCACGATTGATTTTTCCGGTACCGACCCGGTCCTGCCTGGCAACCTGAATGCGAACCGGGCCATTGTAACTGCTGCCGTGATGTACGTGATGCGATGCCTCATTAACGAAGAGATTCCCCTGAACCAGGGTGTGCTGTCGGCGATTACCTTGCAATTGCCGGATTGCCTGCTCAATCCGTCACAGGGATCGGATGATGAACGGACGGCGGCGGTGGTGGGAGGAAACGTGGAAACCTCGCAACGCGTGGTAGATGTCTTGCTGGGAGCACTGGGGTTGGCGGCGGCCAGCCAGGGTACCATGAACAACCTGGTGTTTGGTAATGAGTCATTCGGCTATTACGAAACGATCTGTGGAGGAGCGGGGGCGACTGCCAGGACGGTGGGAGCTGATGCGATCCACACGCACATGACCAATACCCGCTTAACCGATCCCGAGATCATGGAACAACGGTTTCCGGTTCGCGTGACCGAGTTTTCTATTCGTCGCGGATCGGGTGGTGGTGGTCGCAACCCGGGTGGTGACGGGGTGTACAGGCAACTGGAATTCCTGGCCCCGCTGGAAGTTTCCATCCTGCGTAACCGCCGCGCGCAATGGCCTCCCTACGGTCTGCATGGTGGGGAACCCGGGTCCTGTGGATGTAATACGCTGCTGCGCCCCGGAGAAGAGCCCCGGCAACTCCCTGGGCAGGTACTCCTGGAGGTTGAACCGGGTGACCAACTGGTGATCGAGACACCAGGTGGGGGCGGTTATGGTGCTTCGGCAGGTTGAGTGAAATCCGCACCATGCTTGGCAACCGTGAGGATCATGAGCAGGCCGAGTACCATCAAGGCACTGGCCAGGTAGTAGGGGGTGACGACATTGAACTTGAGTAATGGAATGCCAAGGTAGCCACCCATGATGCGTGCCAGCGAACTGACGCTTTGACCAACGCCCAGCACGACTCCCTGGCGTTCCGGATCGGTACGCCGTGAGAGCAGGCCGTTGAGAGACGGTTGCAGGAAGGAAAAACCAGCCACGACGATGCCCAGGGAGACGAACAGCAGGGGCACGGAATGCAGTGACACGGCGAACGTTACCAGGGTAAAACCACCGATCTCCAGGACGGCACCTGTGGCGGCCAGCCGGATCTCGGACATGGTCTTGCTGAGCCTTCGTACGATACCGCCCTGTACCATGGCCAGGGTGAATCCGATGAAGGCAAATGTCAGGCAGATCTGGTTCCAATTGAACCGGAAAGGACTGCCTAGCGCTCTTTCCTGCGAGTCACCTTTGACCAGCAGGGAAATTGTGGTTTCAAAATTTGCGAAGGAAAAAATGCAAAAGAAAATTGTCAGGAACAGGAAGCCAATTGACGGCAGGGAGAGTGAATCACGAAGTCCTCCCCAGTCGATTATCCGGCGGCGGGAGGCTGGCCTGGTAGTGATTGTTCTGGACTCGGGCAAGTAGAACACGGCCAGCAGCAAGGCCAGCAGCGAAAGGATGGCTGCAATATAGCCGGGCCAGGGACCCGGATCGGAAATTCCATCTGGAACGGCAAAGTAACCCAGGAGTGGACCAAAGGTGAACCCGAGCCCGAATGCCATCCCGATCAAGGCCATCCCATGCGAGCGTTTTTCCGGGGTAGTGGAATCGGCAATGTAGGCCTGGGCCGTGGAAATCGTGGCACCGGCGATGCCCGCGCCGATGCGAGCGATGAACAGCAACAGGAGACTTTTATGCTGGGTTGCGTAACCAAACAGGGCGTAGAAAATCACGGAACCAGCGAGTCCGATCATGATCACCGGGCGTCGCCCGATACGGTCCGAGAGGCGCCCCCAGAACGGTGCGAAGATGAATTGCATCGCTGAAAAGCTGGCCATCAGGGCTCCCAGCATCCAGCCGGAATTGCCGATATTAAAATGATCGGCGTAGACAGGCAGCAGGGGCAGGACCATGCCAAAACCAAGCAGGTCGATGAATACGGTCAGGAAAATAACCAGTAGGGATCCCTTGGTGGCTTGTGATGTCATGGGTACCCGCAGCTAAATAAGGGGAAAGCAGAATCCAGGTGTGTTATTGCAGCCTACCGCACCGACTCTATTCGTTCCAGACCGCCACCGATCCCTTTTACTGGCGACAGTGAAGTCGTATGATGCGGTCATGGCCGAAACAAGTTTTGAAATCCGCCGTCAATTTCAACAGCTCGATCGCGAGGCGTTGCGAGATCATCAACTCCAGCAGCTGAACCGACTGGGAGCAGAAATCCTGCCAGGTAATCGGTTTTATGCAGGCAAGCTGCCGTCCAGTTCGTTTCCCCTCGAGTCGTTGGATGATCTGGCCCATTTTCCGTTTACCTGCAAGGAAGAACTGGCCCCTGATACCGCCGACGGAATGGCTGTGAATCGAACCTATCCATTGGATCGCTATGTTCGTTTTCATCGTACATCCGGAACGCAAGGCCGCCCGCTGGTGGTGGTTGATACGGCGGACGACTGGCAATGGTTTGTTGATACCTGGCAGTACGTACTGGATGTTGCCGAGGTGACCGCCCAGGACCGGGCACTGCTGGCATTCTCGTTTGGTCCCTTTATCGGTTTTTGGAGTGCGCATGAAGCCACTGCTGCCCGTGGAACCCTGGTGGTGCCGGGTGGAGGCTTGAGCACGCTGGGGAGACTGGAATTAATTACCTCGCAGGAAATTACGGTGTTGTTTTGCACGCCGACCTACGCCCTGCACTTGGCCGAGGTAGCCGTCGCCAACCAGGTTGATTTGGCTGCCACTGCGATGCGTTGCCTGGTGGTTGCCGGTGAGCCAGGAGGATCGATTCCCGCGGTGCGAGAACGCATTGAAACTTCCTGGAATGCTCGCCTGGTGGATCATGCGGGCTCTACGGAGTCGGGGCCCTGGGGCTATGCAGATGACGATGGAGAAGGTTTGCACGTGATCGAGAGCGAGTTCCTGGCGGAGTTTATTTCCCTGGCCACAGGACAGCCGGCTGAAGAGGGTGAACTGAGCGAGTTGGTACTGACCAATTTTGGTCGGCCCGGAAATCCCGTCATCCGGTATCGGACCGGAGACCTGGTTCGACCGGCCTACGGTGGGAAAGGATCTGATCGTTTTGTTTTCCTGCCGGGTGGTGTGCTGGGTCGCGTGGATGACATGATTATTATTCGTGGGGTGAATGTGTTTCCCAGTTCGATCGAACAGATCGTGCGCAGTTTTCCGGAGATCGTGGAATATCGGCTGACAGTCAGCCGGGAAAGCGAGATGGATAAGCTGTTCGTGGAAATCGAGGATTCCCTTGCGGATCCAGATCGCGTGGCCCGGGAATTCCAGTTGCGGCTGGGGTTGCGCGTGGCCGTGGCATGTGTACCGGAAGGAACCTTGCCTCGTTTCGAGGCCAAGGGTAAACGGTTTATTGATAATCGGGTAACTGGAAAAGAAAGCTGATTGCTGGCCGGCAGGAACCTGGCCTGAAAGGAAGAATGTGCATGCAGTTGACGAACGCGTTAATCCAGCAATGTCGGCAACAGTTTCCGGCATTGGCACGCACGGTAAACGGTCAGCCAGCGGTTTACCTGGATGGCCCGGCCGGGACCCAGGTTCCCCAGCGGGTGATTGATGCGATTGGTCATTACCTGGGCCATTGTAGTGCTAACCATGGAGGGCTCTTTCCGACCAGCATGGAGAGTGACCTGATGCTGGCCGAGGCACATCGTGCACTGGCGGATCTACTGGGTGTTGAAGATTCGGCTGAGATTGCCTTCGGGGCAAACATGACGTCGCTGACTTTTTCCCTCTCGCGTGCGTTGGCTCGAACCTGGTCCGCAGGCGATGAAATCATCGTGACGCGACTGGATCATGATGCCAACGTGAGGCCCTGGGTTTTGGCAGCAGAAGATGCGGGAGCTACCGTGCGTTTCGTGAATCTTCGTCCGGACGACTGCACCCTGGACCTCTCGGAATTGCGAGACATGTTGTCAGATAAGACACGACTAGTGGCGGTCGGTTGTGCCTCGAATGCATCTGGCGGGATCAATCCAGTGCAGGATATTTGCAGGTGGGCCCACGAGGTGGGATCACTTGTTTTCCTGGATGCGGTCCACTACGCGCCCCATCGGCTGATTGATGTTCCAGCCTGGGATTGTGACTTCCTGACCTGCTCGACCTACAAGTTTTTTGGCCCCCACCTGGGAGTTTGCTGGGGCCGTCGCGCCTTGCTGGAAGAGTTAACGGCCTACAAGGTGAAACCTGCTGATGACCAGTTGCCAGACAAGTGGATGACCGGCACGCAGAATCATGAGGGAATTGCCGGTGGCCTGGCTGCAGTGAATTACCTGGCTGACCTGGGTTGTCAGCTAAAAGGGGAAGAGAACCTGCCGCGACGTGAAGCGTTGCAGGTCGTTTTTGAGGCCATTGAGACCTATGAGAATGAACTGGTGCGACAGCTGCTGGAAGGGTTAAAGGCAATTCCCCAAATCAAGGTCTGGGGTATCGATGACGTGGATCGCCTGAGTGAGCGCGTACCCACGGTTTCGCTTACCCACGAGAATCTAACCTCGGCGGAGTTAGCAGAACGACTCGGGCAGGACGGTATTTTTTCATGGCACGGTAATTACTATGCCCTGGAATTCACGGAATCGCTGGGCCTGGAACCGGAGGGTATGTTGCGGATTGGACTGGTCCATTACAACACCACAGAGGAAGTAACGCGGTTGCTGAAGTGCCTGGCGACTTACTCCACAAGCACCTAACCCGGGTAAGGGCGAATGAAATCATGAATGTATATCCCACGGAACTGGAGCGCCTGGATCCTGCCCAGTTGCGAATTACCTGGAGTGACGGCCAGAGACGCACCTACACGTTCACGGAGTTGCGTCAGAAATGTCCCTGTGCCACCTGCCGTGATGAACGCCAGGCCGCCGCGGAAGCACCGCAAGCGATGTTGCCGGTAGTTGACCTGGCGACTGCCCAACCCCTGCGAGTAGACGGGATGGCACCCGTTGGCAATTACGCCTATGGGCTGACCTTCAGTGATGGCCATGATACCGGGATCTACACCTTCGAACTGCTCCGGGAACTGGGTTCAGAAGATCAATCCTGAGGAGTAACCCTGGTGGCCCCTCTGCGGACCTGGCCTGATGTTATTGATCAAGGCTGTGGCGGAGGTTGAGGCAGGGGCAGGTTGCCGCCCGGTGGCGTTGGGCCAGGTGGCTGTAGGCTGTTGGGATCCAGGTTGCGGAAGTTGTCGAGTTCCGAGTCACCTTTTTCCCTGATTACGTCACTCTGGCTGAGGTGAATCTGGTTGTAGACCTTTTCGTCGATGATGAAACACCAGCCGGCGAAACGAGCATTAAGTTCAAGGACGTGCTTTTCAGCGGCAGCCAGCTTCTCCTTGTACTCATTGAGTCTTCTTTCGTTTTCTTTCTTTACCGCTTCCTGTGCCTTCAGCAACTCTTCCGGTGAAAGCGTGACA
>JAYGDH010000056.1:0-2782 GCA_046583055.1 Pirellulaceae bacterium
ATTCCCAGCAACATCATCGCATCAACGATGTCGCGCTGGCGGATTTGCTCGGTGAAGACGACCGTTCGCTCGAATCGCTGCTGGACCAGGTGGCGGACGGCATGGAGGGCTAGGCAAGGCAGGCCTTGCTGACCGTAGTGGCACAGTTTGCCACTGCGGTCAGCGGCTTTTTCTGGCACCTACCGCTTTCCGCTCGCCCCCTCCAAACCCAGTTAGACTCCTAAAAACTGGGTTTTCTTCCGATTTCCTGTCGGGTCCGGGGCGGCGTTCCGGATTTCCATATCAGAAGCGGTCTTATACACCACCACATGAACCAAAGGAGATTTGACATGCCAACCCATTTCACCAAGTTACAACGGCCCCGAAGGGCCCGCCAACGGGCAACCCGGCTCTTGCTGGGGCTGCTCCTGCTCTGTCCACTTGCTGCCATCGGCGGTGAATTCACATTCGAAACGCCCGAGGGTGCCCTCTTTGATTGCCGCACGTACTACTATGACGCGATCCGCAAACAGGTCATCAAACGACCGCAATTCGTAGGCTTGTACGGCCAGGAAAAGCGAGATGCCTACGCTGCTGTCGGCGTGCGAACGGGTCCTCGCGACGTGGAGCTATGGAAGGAAACTCGCGATACCTGGAAAGAGGAATTGGCCACGCGACACCACCGACGCTTCATCATTGCCCAGGAAAAGGCAAACCGCAGACGCGGAGTCGTGACGCCCAACGAAAACGACAGCTATGTTGCCTGGATCACGCTGCCCGATGGCACGCGCATCTTAATGGTACGCAATCTACCAAGCTCGAGCAGCCAGCAATTGGACCCGAATGATCTATTCAATGCCAATTAACTGGCTGGCAACACACGAAAGGAAATTTACCGATGAAAGTTAGTTGGACCTACATACTGTCCCTGGCACTGGCAACCGTCACCACCTTCACCGAGGCACATGCCTCTGACAACCATCGTGACGACCCCAGTTCAGCTAGACTGGCCGGACGCAAGACCGTGACCGTTTCCGCCAACAACGCCGCTGAAGCAATTGCCCTGGCCAACCGCAAGCATCCTGGATGGACTGCGATCAAGGCCAAGAAAACCGGCAGCGGCCGCTTCTGGCAGGTCACCATGGTGAGCGGCTAATCAAGACCGCCAGACAGGGTTTCAAGACCGAGCGTGATCACCCCGATCCGCTCGGTTTTTTTATTGCTAGTAGGTCAGCTCCGTGGCCGCAAAGAACGAGGCCCCGGGCTGATAGACCGACGTCCCGCTCGGAGACCGGAAATCCAGATGTTCCCGGTAATGGGTATTGGTGAAGTTATGGGCACCAAACCAGAATGTGAGGGAATCGCTCTTACGCCAGAATCCACTAGCGTTCCAGGTAACAAATCCATCAGTCGTTGTTTCTGCCAGGCTACTGGCCACCCGCGTCTGTCCATCCACGATACGGGCGAACAGCTCAACACCCCATCTCGGAAGCTCACCCCCGCTGTTCCAACGCAGCCCCACCATTGATTCCAATGGAAGAATTGACGGCAGTGGCTCACTGGCTTCACCGGCAACACCGCTAAACGTTCCCCGCGGCAATCCAGGGACCCGTTGACTTGGCGTCCCGGAGAACCCCAACTGCGTGGCAAAGTCCCCATCACGCGTCGTATCGTCCCCCCGCACGTAGCTGGCGTTGCCAAACAGGGTCAGCTGCGGAAGAAGATCATATTCCCCGTAGAATTCGACCCCGGCCAACGTCGCCAGGTCGGTATTGACGTATTTCAAGACGACCTGTTCCATCTGCCCGGCTGGCGGTCCGAAAAAGACGTCCACGTTTTCAAACGTGATGTAATCGCGAACCCAGGCGTAAAAACCGTTGATCTTCCCACGCCAGCGGTCACGATCCCAGTTGAGCCCCACGTCCAGCTGGAACCGCTTCTCGGGCTTCAGCAACGGATCACCAATCGCAACGTTCTGTCCGTTCTGCAAGAGGAACAGAAAACTTTCCGCCACGTACAGTTCGGTCAGCGAGGCCGCTCGCTCGGCGTAGCCAAAACTCACCTCCAGTTGTTCCGTTTCCGTGACCCCGTATTGCCCGGTCACATACCCCATCCAGAGCGTATCGTGCTGCAGGTTCTCCTCCGTACCCAGGATCTCGCCCAGCGTCATCTGGGGATTGGCCAGCCCCAGCGCTGACAGCTTGGCCGGGTCATCCACGACGTCCGAGCGTACCAGGTCGACACGACCACCGGTACGCATCGTCCAGCCATCCGACACCTGGCGCTCGTCCTCGACAAAAAAACCAGGATTGACCTGGTCCGACTGTGGTAAGGGTGAATTCTGGTCCGTGAAAACATTAAAGCCAATGTGTCCGGAGGCAATTTCATTCAATTCCTGTCGCACGTATCTCAGATCCACGCCGGCCGTGAAACGATGGTCCTCGCACTGTTCCCACGTCGCCGCACTGCGAAAACCACTGGACATTGCGTCCACGTCCGTAAAACCGACGTAGTCAAAGAGATCCAGCAACGGGAACTGCTGACGCTTGACCGGACTTTGCGCGTTCCCGGCAAACCGGGTCCGGTTGTACCAGAGATCCGATTCCCAGCTATCCGACCAGGCCGGATCGCTGACCCGGTACGTTACCTCGTAACCATCCGTCACCAGGTAATCCATGTCGAAAGCCATCCCCGGGAACTCGACGTCCGTCTGGTCCAGCCTCAGGTAGGTAAATTCAATCGATCGATTGTCCGTGATGTCGCGACTGATCGTAAAATCAAAGGCACGTGACTCGTAACTGGA
>JAYGDH010000248.1:0-6714 GCA_046583055.1 Pirellulaceae bacterium
TGGATTGGCGGATCAAGAAAACTACGGGTCATTACAATGTTCCGATCGTACTTTCCGATGGTACGCATCTCCAGGATGGGCAAGGGAAAGCCATCACGATTCCACTGCCCAACGCTGATTCCGGGATTTACCTGCGAGGCAGCAGCAAGAGCCAGATCAATATCTGGTGTTGGCCAATCGGTTCCGGGGAAGTTTACGGGTACCGCATGGACAAGAAGATGTCACCGACAGTTCGTGCCGGTGTGACACCACGCGTGAATGGAGATAATCCGGTTGGTCAATGGAATACCTTTATCATCGTGATGGTGGGCGATCGCCTGACGGTGATCAACAATGGCCATACAGCCCTGGAAAATGCTCAGCTTCCCGGCATCCCGTCGCGGGGGCGACTGGCATTTCAACATCACGGTGGCTTGCGTAATGGCCAGTACAGTCCGGCTTCCAGCCTGGTCCAGTTTCGTAATATTTTCATCAAGGAACTGGACGCCAAGTAATGAGGGTGTTCAGTTGCCCACGATTACTCGGGCTCGGACGTCCGATCGCCGAGCTGATCTTTCCACGATTGAAGTAGCTGGAGAGCCTGCAGGGGAGTCAGGTCGTTGATCTCCGTGTCGCGGATCGTGTCCAGGAGCGGATGCTCGACAGGATTGAACAGGGTCAATTGCAGGTCCCGGTTGCGCCCGGACGTGTCAGGCAGTGTCAGGGACTGCGCATCCGAGAGAGAACGCGGTTCCGATTCCAGTTGGGCGAGGATCTGCTCCGCTCGATGATTGACCTCCTGGGGGACACCTGCCAGGCGGGCTACGTGAATCCCGTAGCTCTTGTTGGCGGCGCCCGCTACAATCTTGTGCAGGAAGACGACATTGTCATGCCATTCCTTGACGTCCACGTTCAGGTTCTTGACAGAACTGAGCGTGCCTTCCAGTTCTGTTAACTCGTGGTAATGCGTTGCGAAAAGGGTACGACAGCCTATGTGATTATGGATGTGCTCCATGATGGCCCAGGCCAGGGATACACCATCGTAGGTGCTCGTTCCTCGACCGATTTCATCGAGAATGACCAGGCTGCGATCCGTGGCCGTGTTCAGGATGCGAGCCGTTTCAGTCATCTCGACCATGAAGGTACTTTGCCCTCGAGATAATTCGTCGCTGGCGCCCACCCGAGCAAAGATCCTATCTGCAATTCCGATCGTTGCTGTCTGAGCCGGCACGAAACTGCCAATTTGTGCCATCAGTGTGATCAGGGCAACCTGCCGAATATAGGTGCTTTTGCCCGCCATGTTAGGACCCGTGATCAGCAGGACCAGCTGTTCGCCCGGTCCGGCACAGGTGTCATTGGGGACAAAGGTTCCCTCGGGTTCGGTGATGTCCAGCACGGGATGTCTGCCATCGCGAATATCCAGGACCGGTTCCGTGACCATCGTGGGGCGACAGTAATTGCGTCGTTCTGCCAGTTCTGCCAGCGATGCCAGGACGTCTAACTGTCCCAGGACTCGAGCAGTATCTTGTAAACGAGTTGCTTCCTGGTGGACGGTGTCACGTAGCTCGAGAAAGACCTGGCATTCCAACTCCAGCGCCTGTTCCGCGGAACGGAGGACTTCTTCTTCGTGTTCCTTTAGCTCCGGAGTGATGTAACGTTCCGCATTCTTTAGCGTTTGCTTGCGAATAAAGTAGTCCGGTGCCTTGTCCTTGTGAGCATTGGTGAGCTCGAGGTAGTAACCAAAAACCTTGTTGAAACCGATCTTGAGGTTTGGGAGCCCGGTCTTTTCTGCCTCCCGGGCCTGGTAGTTGGCAATCCACTGCTTGCCGCCATCGGAGAGTTCACGCAGGTGGTCCAGCTCCGCATGAAAGCCGGTCTGGATGATGCCCCCGTCACGGATCTGCAAGGGGCAGTTTTCGACCAGTGCGGAGGCCAGCAGGCTCTGCAGGTCCTCGCAGACATCCAACGCCTGCTCCAACTCCTGGAGCTGGTTGCTGGACCGGTTGTGCAGGCTTGATTTGACCAGCGGCAACTGCTCCAGGGTCTTGCCGATAAAGCCCAGGTCACGGGGACTGGCGCGTCCCGTGGAAACACGGGCCAGGAGGCGTTCCATGTCGTAAATGTTCTTTAGGGAAGCTTGCATGGTTTCACGCAGCTGGTCTTCCTGGAGGAGTTCCTGGACAGCCTCCTGGCGTTGCCGGATCACCTTGATGTCCGTGAGAGGACTGGCCAGCCAATCGGTCAAGAGGCGCGAACCCATGGCGCTGACCGTGTGGTCCAGGACGGAGAGCAGAGACCCTTCACGCTGGCCGTCACGAATCGTCCTGGTGATTTCCAGGCTGCGACGGGTGGCTTCATCGATCTCAAGGATTTCGGAGTTGCGGTAAGGCGTCAATCGCTGGATATGGTCCAGTGATGTTTTTTGCGTTTCCTGCAGGTATTCCAGGACGGCCCCAGCGGCCTGTACAGCCAGGCTATCATCGTCGGTGAACCCCATGCCGTCCAGGCTTCGGGTACCGAATTGTTTGGCCAGCGCACTGGTAGCCGCATCCCGTGAAAAAGACCAACTGGGACGCTGCGTGAGCATCGTGCCACGCGGTGGATTTGTCATCAGCGTATCATCGGCGTCTTCCCGGATCAGGCATTCCGATGGATTGATGCGAGCCAACTGATCGGCCAGTTCGTCCTGGGGGAAATCGGCGGCAAAAAACAATCCCGTGGAAAGCTCTGCCCATGCCAGGCCGACGCGAGGTTCCGGCGCATTGAGAACTTTCAGCCCATTGTTGGACTTGGGCGGCTTCGGATCAGGTCCCCATGAAACCGCTGCCAGGTAATTGTGTTCCTGTGGATTCAGCAACGCATCATCGGTCAGGGTGCCCGGGGAAACGACTCGCGTGATTTCCCTTTTAACCAGGCCCTTGGCTTTCTTGGCATCCTCGACCTGCTCGCAGACAGCTGCACGGAACCCGGCGTGAATCAACTTGGCAAGATAGCCATCCAACTGGTGGTGCGGAAAACCAGCCATGGGGATGGGATTTTCACCCTTGTCTCGACTGGTCAGTGCCAGTCCCAGGGTTCGTGCCGCGAGCTTCGCATCCTCGTCGAATAGCTCGTAAAAGTCTCCCATGCGAAATAGCAGGATGGCATCGCCACAGGCCTGTTTCGCATCCTCGTACTGTTGCATCATGGGAGTCTTGGCCATGACTGGCAACATAGCAAGTTCGCTACATCTCGGCCAGTAGCGAAGCCTGGTTCTGCAAATCCTCCAGTCGACCCTGGAGGATGGCGGCGATTTGTACAAGGGTTTGCAGTTCGATCGGTTGTAGCGTACTGACCAGGTGAACCAGGTCAGCCTGTAATTGGGGTTCGAATTGATCCAGGACACGTGCCGCATGTTGCGTTGGTAAATGAGCGAGGATGACGGCAATAGTTTGCGCAGACTCATTTCCCAGGAGTGTAAAGAGGGTCGTTGCCGTCAGGTCATGGAAAAACTTGAAAATCAGATCTTCCGGTAACGCTGAACCAGGTGGGCCATCCTGGGGTGGTGTGTCAGCAGTTTTTATCAGCGGAACGACTGGTGAAATCGTCGCTCCGTCCGTCAGCTGAAGAAACTCCTCCAGCACGACCCGTTGGCGGTCATCGGCCAACAGGTTGGCGACTGCGGTGGCCTGCAGGAGTCGGGCCTGTTGTTGGTCAGAAAGTTGCCCGCGCAATTGCGTGGCCTCAATGTCTGGGAGATTCTGTAACAGGGTGGCTGCTTTTTGTGCGTTGGCGGTCACGGGCACGGGAACCTTATGGCAGGGCGCAACTTGAGACAGGCGACTACAGGGATTGTATCGGTCATGCGGGTTAGGAAAGTTGAGGAAGAATTTTCCATTCCCGGCAGGCGACCAGGCCGGGCTCCAGCAGACCCATGGCCGGGGTGATCAGCCAGAGAGTTCGCAGATGCCCCATTGTCCCTCGTTTTCGTCGACACCCAGTACCAGCCGCTGAGGCCTGGCACCGGTTCGCTTTTCCAGGCGTTCAAGCAATTGTTGCCCAATGTAGCGGGCCATCAATTCAGCAGTCGTATTTGATACGGGGAGCAGGATACAGTCGCCCCGGGGAAATACCCAGCGGCGATCTTCAAACGTGACCTCGACTTCGGCTTCCTTGGCGGTTACCTGGATCTTGGGGTGATCCGTGGGTAGCAGCATGTGGTGATCCAGTTCGTTCACGATTTCCTTAAGGGTGTCGCGGAGGGCAATGAAATCGATGACGTACTCGTTTTCGTCGAGAGGTCCATGGACCTCGGCAAAGACACGATAATTGTGCCCGTGCAGGCGTTCACAGATATTGCCATTAAAAGTGATGAAGTGTGCAGCACTGAAAATCAGGTGCTCTTTTTCCAGCCGTACATGATAAGTTTCGGACACGTTTTACCGGTTACCTCGCATTATGGAATTGAAAGACATGAATCAATTGTGCCATGTCGAAGACCGATAAACAACGCGGCTCCGATCATATCGGCGGTCGTACCAGGGTTTCGACAGTGGCCGTCCTCTCGCAGCCATTGGTCAAGTTCTTGCACAGCTTGCTGGTAGCCCGGGGTCGAGGGGGCGCCACAGGCAAGGACGGCCCGCGCACGATCCTGGGATTCCTGCGCCATCGGCAATCCGCATTTGCGAGCGATCAAGCTGTCTGGATGTGTTGCCATGCAACGGATGTGAGCGTGTACGATACTGTCAGACAGTGTCCAGTCGCAGTCCAGGGCCTGGTGAATCCAGGGGCTTACCTCATCGAACAGGTTGCTGAATCCCTGGCAATATTGCCGGGCAACTAAATCCCAGGGACTGGCCTCCCGCATTGCGTTGAGCAGTTGGTCCGGGGCATCGTAACGCACGTCCTGGTTGTCCGCATTGCCGAGTCCACCTGGTTGAGCCAGGCGAATTGCCGCATAAACATGTTCGGAATCCTCCGGGCTGAGGGTATCCAGAACCTGTCGCACTCCGGGTCTCAAGGGTTCGTGGCGAGGGACAGCGGCCAGGGGGGCCAGCAACAGGATCAGGCCCAGGTTCGTGTTGCTGGTCACCATCGATCGTGTGGCGGTGACCGCCTGGAAAATCGCCTGCCCTACTCCCAGCGAGGAGGCGGCTTCCATGGCTGGTAGGATGGCCTCGGCACTGAGAATGAAATCCTCGTAACAGGTGTCTGCAAAAGCGGCCTCTGGATGCACGTTACCAGGCTTGGGTGCGGTGGCTTCCCAGAGACAGGCCTGCCTGATCAACTGGCCAACGGTAGCTTGATCGGTCGAGCCCCGGGATGACAGGTTGCGAGGGTGATCCATCGGTCAACTCGTTACGATTGGGGAGAGGTTGATTCCAGGAATGATTGCATCAAGGGCAGGATCGTTTCATGGGCGTCTTCCACGACGTAGTGGCCTGCGTCCTCGAGAGGATGGACGCTGGCTGCCGGAAAAATCTCCTGGAAACGTTGTAGACAACGGGAATCAAAACACCAGTCTTTCATGCCCCAGATGATTTGGACGGGAAGTTCTGACAGGGTTGAAAGCCCGCCTTCCAAGTCGGCCAGCGTGTTCCAGGTGGGATGGTTTGGAGTGAAAGGGATGTCTCGCACGAAACCGTCGATCGCGACGCGATGCTGGACTTGCCGGTAAGGTGCGAGCAGGCCCTGTCGCACGGTCGGTGTCATGCGCTCGTGATGCTCGACTGCCATGGTCAGTGCGGCCCGGGCAAAGAGATTGAAGTAGCGGATCGCGATGCTTCCCAGCCAGGGAAACCGACAGAGGCGAATACGCCAGGGGATATAGAAAGGTGGAAAGGCACCGGTGTTGAACAGCACGATCCGTGAAAAGCGTTCGGGGATTTGCAACAGGGTTCCCAGGCCGATCGCACCGCCCCAGTCATGGACGACCAGTGTCACGTCATTTAGATCCAGTGATGTGACCAGCTTCACGAGGTTGTTTCGATGCTGTTCCAGCGTATACGTGTAGTCGCCTGGCTTGTCACTGAGCCCGCAGCCGATGTGATCCACCGCAATGGTACGATGCCCCGAGGATAATCCCTGCACGAGATGCCGCCAGTAAAATGACCAGGTAGGATTGCCGTGTACGAATAACACGGGCGATCCCGTACCTTCATCAAGATAGTGATAGCGCAGGGTATCCAATTCGAGGTAGTGTGACTGGAAGGGATACTCGTTACGCCAGCTTTCGGGATTGTTCATGGCCAGCTGGTGATCTGTTTAAGTCCGGTTCATGTATTTCAGCGCGAGTATAACCAGCGGAGCCGCCAGCGCACAGGAGCCTAGCGAGGGGACTGTCCGGGAACAGAGAACACCTTCCCACCCGGATAGCCTGCACGGTTACTCCTCGTTGGCGGAATCGACCCTTTTTTGCCAGTAGTCTCGGGCGGCTCGATGATAGATCATGATGGCATCTCGCTGCTGCTGATCCGGAATGGCGGCAATCTGACGAGCACGTTCAAACACCCAGTCCAGGAAAAACTGGGCCGCCGCTCGACTGATGCGGGGTGTCGGACCAATCTGTACGTAGTAGGGACCGGTGGATGCATAGCGGTAAGTCTTGGGATTCGAGGTGACGGCACGAATCAGCAGCCAGCCGCTTTTCTGGAAGACCACTTCAGGCAGTCTCCCTCCCGCCTTGGCGTAGTCAGACAGGCGGACCTGGTGCGCTACCTGGCCGTTTTTAACCACCTCCAGGTATTCGACTTTGTC
>JAYGDH010000289.1:0-11693 GCA_046583055.1 Pirellulaceae bacterium
TCACTGCGACCGAAGGCCGAGATAAAATTGGCTTCTGCAAGGACAAAGATGCGCACCTTGCTGTTGAGCGTAATGGGTGGCAAGGGATTGCTGGATCGCCGTTTCTTGATGGGGGGTGAGATCACGTCCAGCGGTTTCACCAGCCGGCAGTCTCGCCAATCCGACAGGATCGCCTTTTCTTCGCGAACGAAAAATTCGAATTGAGCATGCTCGCGACTGTGCCCAAAAGCGACCACTTCTTCCAACCAGTTCTCGTTATACTTGAGCCCCAGCCGGTATCGGTTGGCGTCAAAGTCAGCATTGTAGAAGAACATGCTGAAGCCGTTGAGTTCCCGGCGCAGGATCTTGCCAGTCTTGACTAGATTGTCGAATCCTCCTGAGGCATCGCGGACGAGCTTGGTTTCCTGGACCAGTTCGATCTGCAAGGGATACTCTTCTCGCAGATGTCGGTAGAGCGTTTGCAGGTTCTTCTTGATAACGGGTGACATTTCTTTCACCTGCAATTGTTCAAAGCCAGCATAACCGCAGAGAAAGGAATCCAGGTGGTCCGGGCGGTCGTAACGGAACACGGGGCTCTTTGACTTCTCTATGTCTGCCAGTACAGCTTCAGTCAAAACAGTGTGAAAAAAACTGTCCCCGGGCAGGAAAAAGTTATTGTTGGCACTGCTGGTGTTCGGTTGCTGCCAGGCAGCGACGAAGAAGAGTATCGTGACTAGGGTTTGCCTGCTTTTGCGAGATAACATCTACATGGTCCTCGTGTCGCTGGAAGGATTAAGAACAGGGTTGAGCGAGGTCAATCTCGCACACGTGACTGCGTTGTCAGCTGACGAACAATTTCTTCTGGAGAATTAGTCTTTTCCAGGATCTCTTCCTGGCGGTCGGCCCAGCTTGGTCCGTCCGCGATGGACTGGATCTGTTGCAAGTGGCTGAGACAGCCGAGTGTTTCGGCAGTCGGTCCCAGGCGATCAATCAGCATACGCGCTATTTCGCTTACCGATTGCACCTCGAACGTGTAGGAGTTGACCAGTTGAGCCTGGGTTCCGTATCGGCAGGCACGCCACTTGTTTTGCCGTACCATCATGGGATGGCAATCATGCTGGTAGGTTCCCTGGTCGATTTCGTCAGAGAGTGCCTGCACCAGGCACTGTACCAGGGCTGCCAACGCCAGCACATCGTCCAGGTTGCCCGGCATGTCGCAGACACGGACTTCGACCGTGCCGAAACTGTGATGCGGACGAATATCCCACCAGATTTCTCGAATCGTGTTAATGAAACCGGTGCTCACCATGTGGTTGACCAGCCACACGTATTCACTCCAGTTGCGCATCAGGGTTGGCAGTCCAGCGGTAGGTAGTCCCTCCATGATCTTGGACCGGTGTGACTTCAATCCCGTGCGACGATTTTCCCAGAACGGACTGCTGCAACTGAGAGCCAACAGGGTTGGCAAATGCTGCATCATACGGTCGCAGATCATGACGGCCTTGTCACCGGAATCAACAGCCACGTGTACGTGTAACCCGAAAGTAACCAGTCGCCGCGCCATTTCCTGGAGCAGGTCCACGAGGTTGTTGTAACGTTCGTTGGGCGTGACCTGCTGCTCCTTCCAGGGTGAAAACGGATGCGTGGCTCCCCACCACAGCCGCAGTCCGTTGCGGTCGGTAAACTCCTGGACCCGACGGATTTTTTCCCTCAGATCCGCTCCCGCTTCATCGACGTTTTGACAAACCCCTGTGATGACTTCCAGGCAGCATTGCATCAGTTCCGGCTTGTAACCGCTGTTGGCACCAAGCCCTTCCAGGATGGCTTCGATTGAACTGGAAAGCGCCATGGTCTGTTCATCGACGAGTGCCAATTCCAGTTCGATACCGATTGTCGGCTGGCTGTTAGGCGTGAAGCGGAAATCTTGCATGGTTTCCCAGGCTCATGAGGGTTGTGGAGATCGATCAGGAGCTGTCCATAGTATGACAGCAGGGGCGAGGATTTTCGCCCCGCTGGTCAAAGATTCTGCCCTGATGTCAAAACTCGCCAAGTGGAAATGAGGAAAAGCAAGGCGGGATCCCGGGACGTTATCGAGTCGAAACATGTCAACCGGGCCCACGATCTGCCGGCATACTCTTCCTGGAGTCCGGTCCCTGGCGTTGGGAAGCGAGTTGCATTCCCAGTCAGAAGCAGGAATCTAGGCGATGAATTCCGGGTCAATACGCTGGGTAATGATACCAGATTCATGGCCACGATGAAGCAGCTCCGATACCGCCTGGCGCCCGCGATCGCCAAAATCCAGCGTCCAGTCATTGACGTACATACCGACAAACTGGTCTGCCTGGTTGCGATCCAGGTCACGGCCAAAGACCAATGCGTAATCGAGGGCTTCCTGTCGGTGTTCGAGTCCAAACTGGATGCTCTCCTTGAGCAGCCGGGTGACTTCAGTCATTCCGTCGGCCCCCAGGTCCTTGCGAATGGCGTTGGCGCCGAGTGGCAAAGGCAAACCGGTTTCTTTATGCCACCATTGTCCCAGGTCGACCAGTAGATGCAGGGAGCTCTCGCCGTAGGTTAGTTGGCCCTCGTGAATGATCAAACCTGCGTCAACACGTTCCCCGTTGAATTCCCCGGCAGCGGTCACGTCGATAATCTGGTCGAATGGAACCACCACGTACCTGAAATCGGTCTGCAGGCATAATCGCAATGCCAGGTAAGCACTGGTCAGCGTACCGGGAACGGCAATCGTCTTTTCTTTCAGTTGTTCCAGGCTACCGGGCTCACGAGCCACGACCATGGGGCCGTACTGGTCACCCATGCTGGCACCGCAGGCACAGAGAGCGTAAGCATCGGAAAGGTAAGCATAGGCATGAATGCTGACAGCGGTCAGTTCCAACTCAGCCTCGAAAGCACGGCGGTTCAGGGTTTCGATGTCGACCAACTCGTGCACGAACTGGTAATTGCCGGTGTCGATCTTGTCCTTGGCCAGTGCATAGAACATGAAGGCATCATCTGGATCCGGACTGTGCCCTACACGAATTAATTGCTTTTCACTGCTCACGACAGGTGTTCTCCCGAACTGGTACAGAGTGATACGGACTGCCTCGTGGTCTCCCCGAGTATGACAAAGACTTGACCATGATGGGCCAAGAAGTGTGATCCTGCAACCGGTTCGCAGGTCAGGATGTCCAGAAGAACCGTAATGGCTGACAGTCGATAACAAATCAACCGTCCCGGCCACAAAAAAACAGCCCGTCTTGGTAACCCGCAAGACAGGTATTGCCGGGTGAGACCGAGTTCCGTGGCAGGGAAAGAACCACGGGCAGCAGAGCGGATTGCCGAGAGGGAGCGGGCTAGAATCCTGACCTGCAGAATGCCCCGGACTGGATCAAGGGCCAGGATTCAAATAGTCATTGTCCAAGGCAGGTCGCGGTGGGGAGAGCATGGGCCACGACTGGATTTCCAGCTTCCGATTTAGACGTTTTGTCCGGATTCGTCTGTTTCCGTTGCACGGAGGTTCGCTGCCTGCGAGTTTTCTCGCTGAATGGCATCATAAACTTCCTGGCGATGAACCGGAATGGATTGCGGGGCATCGATCCCCAGACGTACCTTGTCACCTCGAATATCCACGATTGTAAATAACGATGTTGTCACCAATCATGATGCTTTCATCGCGATGTCTTGAGAGTACCAGCATCGTTGGCTCCTTGCCTAAACTAGTGGTTTGATCTGCCGCGATTAACCTTCGCAGCTTTTTATTGGTTGGGAGGGGTTCGGTTCGACCGAACGTCTACACAACAGATATCGGAGAAGATGCTGCGAGACACAGAATTGTTTATGCAGTCAGCGTTCTTTTTTAAAGATACGTGTCCGTATTCGGCACTTTTGCGGAAGTTAACGCGCAAGTCAGGCAATTCCAGTTGCAACGGTTTTTCATTGCCCAGACTGGCCTGGCTGCCACCTGTCGGTTCTCAACCAGGAGACAGAAAACAGCTTTCTGCATACGTTAACGGGTAAAATCGTCGGTGGATCTTCCCCAGGTTCACGGTGGTGGCCTGGTCGGGCTGATTCGAATGATGGCAGGATCATCCGGTATAAACGGTTGAGAATGAATGACCGGTAGAATGACTGCAATTGCGAGGATAGGAGGGCCACGTGTTCCGTGCGACTTAGTTGTCGGGATGGGCGGCCTCGATCAACCTGGCCGCTCCCTGCCGCAGGAGTTGTTGGGCCACGGATTCACCCACTGCGGTTGCTTCTTCCAGGTTGCCCTGGGCCTGGGCAGACAGGCGTTGGTCACCGTTTTCGCTCAGTACGAGGGCATCCAGCTGTAACTGCCCGTTTTCGATGCGCCCCCAGGTAGCCACTGGGGCCAGGCAGCCGGCTTGCAGCGTTGCCAACACCGTGCGCTCGGCGGTTACGGCTGCGGCGGTAGCGGGGTCATTGAGTGATTCCAGGATGTTCCGTGTGGGTTGGTCTGGATCACGAATTTCCACGCCCAAGGCGCCCTGTCCGACTGCCGGCAACATCTGGTTGGCAGCGAGTACCTGGGTAATGCGATGACCGAGTTCCAGTCGCTGCAGGCCTGCCTCGGCCAGGATCAGGGCATCATATTGACCCTCATCCAGTTTCCTGAGGCGTGTGTCCACGTTTCCTCGTACATCGCTGACTTCCAGGTCGGGCCGAAGATTGAGTAACTGGGCCCGGCGACGAGGGCTTCCCGTTCCCACGTGTGCCCCCTCGGCTAACGCTTCCAGTTCATCAGCCTGATTACTGACGAGCACGTCCCAGGGGCTGGCACGCAGTGGTACGGCTGCCAGTTGCAGGCCAGGTGTAACCTGGGTTGGTAAATCTTTGAGGCTATGTACGGCGATATCAATTTCGTCTCGTAACAGCGCGGCCTGGATTTCCTTGGTGAATAGTCCCGGCGATCCACCGGCGCTGAGCGATCCGACCCGTGTGTCCCCGGTCGTCGAGATGAGAATGATCTCTACGTTGACTTCCTGTTGACGCAACTGGTCTGCGACCCAGTCGGCTTGCCAGCGGGCCAGGGCACTACCGCGTGTTCCCAGGCGAAGAAGCGATGGAGAAGCCATGGGGCGTGATTTTCGGAAACAGGAACGTGGGATGAAAAATTACCTGGCGGCTTGCCCGGGTTGTAGTGTTTCAAGACGGGCTGGCATCGGTTTCCTGGGGAGGTAAGTTCTGGGAATTCCCCAGGGCCTTGGCTTCGATGGTGGCAGCAATCGTGGCACCTGCTTCGGCCGCAGATTGACCGAGCTGGTTGCTGGGGACCACGACACCGCAACTGACGACGAACTGAATCGCCTGGTCAATCGAGATGTCGAGATCAACGGTCTCGCTCTTGCAGACCGTGATCGTGAATCCCGTGGCTGGCATGGGAGATGTGGGCATCAAAATACTGAGTACCGGTTCCTGTGCAGCCTGTTCGATGGTCAGCATACTTTCCCCGGTGACAAAACCCACCGACCACATCCCCTGTCTTGGATATTGCACGGCAACCACGCGCGTGAATTCAATCTCGCGTTCCGTGAAAACGAAATCGGTTACCTGCTTAACAGACGAGTAGACGGTTCGCACGAATGGTAAACGACTAATCAGGCCCTCGGCGGCGCGCAGCAACATTCGGCCAATGCGGCCCGCGAGGAGTTTACCCAGGATGTAAAGCAGGATGACGAAAAAACAGATGAACAGCGGGATTACCAGCTTGCGCTGCAGATACTGAACCCGTACGAATTGGTGGTAGTACTGATTTGAATTGGCCGTATTCAGGGCCGTGTTGCCAGGATGTTTCTTGACAATGTCTATGATTTCGTTCGGGAGCCACTGACCACTGGGGATCTGGGTGTAAACCACGCTGTTGCGACTAAAATTAATAATCTTGCCATCTGCACCGCGCTTGATATTTTTGCTGGTGGTCCCTTCCGGGGGTGGTTTCTCGACAACGTCGATGATGCGCCAGACAATAATGCTACGAGCAGTCCATTCAACCGGTTCCAGGATGTAGCGTTGAATCGTGGACCAGGCCCAGAGAAAGACAACCAGCGTCAACAGGGGCGGCAAGACGACGCCTAGGCCACTCAGCACCGCCCGACGAAACGGCCTGGCATTTTTCCTGGGGTTGTCGGGGAGAGCATTCACAGTGGGAAACTCGGCTGGGGTATTGAATATGCCAGGTCACAGAATTCGTGACAGTAACAGGCGGTATTGTCTCTTGGTATTTTTCCATCTCTGGGAACTGTTGCAAGATGGCAAGCCAAAAGTTTTCAAGTGTTCGGCAGGTAAGTTAAGTGGATGTAGGTAAGGTTGGGCAAGTAATTCCAGTAATTTCTGTCGCTATTGGGCAGGTTCTGAGCCGCGAAAAGACAGCCAGCAAACTGGAGAGATAATTGTGGCAGGGCGAATCAGCCGAGACAATAACCACGCGCCAGGACCACATTCGAGATCCTGCGAGCCCCTGCTCGATGGAGAATCCGAGCAATTTCGTTGAGCGTGGCACCACTGGTCATGACGTCGTCTACGACCAGCAAATGTTGATCACGGATTCGATGAGGAACCGTGATGCGAAAAGCCTTGGAAACGTTGCGCTGCCGCTGCGAGGAGGAAAGCATGCCCTGCTTGCCAGTAGATCGGGTGCAACGAAGTAAACCGCTCGCCCGTGGCAGGTTCAGCTGAGAAATAATTCCGCTCAAAAGTAATTCTGTACTGGAGATGCCACGTTGCAGTCGCCGTTTCCAGTGTGTGGGTGTGTTGACGACCAGGTCGATAGAACGCATCTCCGGTAACTGGTGAAGCTGTCGCCCCATCAGGGCCCCCAGGGCCAGGGTCAGTGTTTCCTCGGCGGCACGCTTGGAACGTAACACCACTTCCCGGAGTTGACCCTGGTAGGGGCCCAGGGCAAACGTGTCATCGAACCACAGCTTGCGGTTGGCACAGCCGGGACAGTTAGTTACTGGCAGGTACCCCAGGCCAGGTTGGAACAGGTTTGGCTTGCCCGTTTGGAAGAAAAATCCGCAACGAGGGCAGGCAGCAGGCTGGTCCGCTAACAGTGACTTTTCACAATCAGTACAGAGTATCACACGGGCTGACGATCCCCGGCAGGCCTGCTGGCAACAGGCACAATGTAGAGGGAATATCAATGCTTTCGCGGCCCGCCAGGGGTAAGCCCAAATCGGGTCAGCTCGGCGTTTTAGTAGCTTCCTGCGGGACAACTGACGGTGTCGAGGTGGCAACGGTGACATAGAGTTACGTACCAGCGGTTTACCGGGTGTCGGGGATTACCCCGTTTAACTTGACGCATGTCGTCGAACTGACCTATTGTACGGAACTCGCAACTAGAATAATCGAAATACGTGGCTAGCAGGATGCTTTGATGGATATGCCGCCAGGGTTGAGCAGTCGGGCCGGTCGGGCAGCTGGCCAACCGATCAGTACGTTGATGTCGCAGGCTCTTGCGCATCCGGAATTGATTTCGTTGGCAGCTGGATTTGTCGACCAGTCGACGTTGCCGGTAGACGCAACGCGACTGGGATTGGAGCGTTTGCTTTCCAATCCGGAGAAGGCCCGCAAGGCATTGCAGTATGGCACCACCCCAGGAGAACCTCGGTTGCGTGACCTGGTTCTACAACGGTTTGCCGGGCAGGATGGCCTCGACCTGGCCGAGTCGTCGCTCACGATCGACCAGCTGGTCATTACCGCCGGTAGTAACCAGCTGCTTTACCTGGTCCTGGAAACGTTGCTGGATCCCGGCGACATCGTGTTGTGTGCCGCACCGACGTACCTGGTTTTCCTGGGGGCCATGGCCAACCTGGGGGCACGGGCGATCGGAGTTGCGACGGATTCGCAGGGTATAATACCTGCTGCCTTGCGGGAGACGTTCCAGCAACTGGAGCGTTCGGGAGAGAAAGATCGCATCAAGGCGATCTACCTGGTTCCTTATGCAGACAATCCTGGTGGGATCACGATGCCACTGGCACGGTCAGAAGAAATCCTGGAAATCAGTCGTGGCATTGCGGGTCGGGAACTGCCGATCCAGTTGATCGTGGACCTGGCCTACCGCGATTTACGTTACACGGGGGAAGACATCCCCAGCATGAGGTCGCTGGACGAGGCAGGGGACCAGGTCATTGTGACGGGTACGTTCTCGAAGAGTTTTTCACCGGGTATCCGGGTTGGTTGGGGCTTACTGCCAGAATACCTGGTAGCGCCTGTCTGTGATCAAAAAGGAAATATCGATTTTGGTTCTCCTAATTTTAACCAGCACCTGGTGATGGAGATCATGGAGCAGGATTTACTGGATCCCCACGTCCGGGATCTGTGTCGACATTACC
The DNA here is from genome assembly GCA_046583055.1 of Pirellulaceae bacterium. Taxonomy (GTDB): domain Bacteria; phylum Planctomycetota; class Planctomycetia; order Pirellulales; family Pirellulaceae; genus JAZADA01. Next base: position 8,328 of record JAYGDH010000289.1, read on the forward strand.
AGGTGAAACAAGCGGCCATGCTGGCTGCTGCAGAGCGTTGGTTTTCCGATCTGGATGGCGTGCGTTGGCAGCATCCCAGTGGTGGGCTCTATGTTTGGATGCAGGTACCCGAGGGTATCGATACCAGGCCAGGTGGCGCGTTGTTTGAAGCCGCATCACGTGAGGGAGTGCTCTATGTTGCCGGTGGTTACTGCTATCCCCCCGAGGGAGCACCGGTTCATGAGAATACGATGCGATTGAGTTTTGGGGTCCAGTCACCCGAGAAGATTGACCAGGGAATGGAAGCGTTGTCACGGGCTCTCAGGCTGGTCATGGAAACCAGGGACTGAGTAGCCGTTTGCAGGGAGTAGATAATTCCAGATGATCTTTGACCGTTATGTACTGCGGTTGTTCTTCAAGATCATGGTGATCTGTTTCGCCAGTCTGCTGGGATTGTATTTACTGATTGATGCGGTCGGGAAACTGGATGACCTGCTTGAATTGAGTGATTCGACAGGGAACCTGTGGGCTGTCCTGGTCGATTTTTATGCCGGGCGAGCCTTCCTGTTCTTTGACCAGGTAAGTTCCTTGCTGGCATTGATCGCTATGATTTTTACGATCACCTGGCTGGAGAAGAATAACGAACTCACGGCGACCCAGTCACTCGGGATCAGTCACTGGCGGGTCGTGAAGCCGCTCGTGATCGCCGCCTGCCTGTTGAGCGTCGTGTCGATTGTCAACCGTGAACTGGTCATTCCTGCTTACCGGAACCAGTTAACTCGCACGGCCCAGGACTGGGACGGAACCAAGGCACGTACGATTCGTCCTCGGCATGATACCCGCACCGATATCCTCATCGGTGGAAAACATGCCTACGCCAGGGACCAGCAGATCACGGATCCCAACTTCCGCCTGCATGCTCCCATCGGACAGTTCGAGTATCGCCTGGTTGCCCAACGTGCTCACTACATGGATCCTTCGCCGGAACACCCCGGTGGTTACCTGCTGAAACAGGTGAGTGATCCGGAAAACCTGGCTGAACTGGACACGGCTTACATCCAGGAAACGCCGGTGATCTGGAGTCCAAAGGATACCGAATGGCTTCAACCGGGAGACTGTTTCGTGGCCAGCAACGTGCATTTTGACCAGTTGACGGCCGGGAATGGTTGGCACCGGTACACGTCTACCAGCCAACTCGCACGAGAATTGCGCAATGAGAGTATTCAGCATGGAACCAACGTACGCGTGACGATTCACAGTCGGTTTGTCAAACCAGTATTAGACATGACATTGATTTTCCTGGCCTTGCCGTTACTGCTGAGGCGACGCAGGAAAAATATGCTGGTTGCAACGGGTTCCTGTTTCCTGATGGTGACCTTTTTCTACCTGCTGATTATTACCTCCCATGCCTTCGGTGATCACGGGTTCCTGTTTACGCCTGCACTGGCCGCCTGGTTTCCGCTGTTCGTGTTAATCCCGCTGGCCTACGCCCTGTCGGGTGCGTTGCGCAATTGAATTATCCCAGCGGCTGTTGCTTCCAGGGCATGGGCATGGTTGGTGGTTGGCGGTGATTTTCTCGCCGCTGGTCGCAGGGACGATCTTTAAACCAGCTGACAATGTTGGCCAGTTGCCTGACGGCTTCCTCGTATGCCGCTTTCCCCTTTTCTGCCGTCGCTGCTTCGGCGTCGCCGAGGACTCCAGTTTCACTGTAACTGCTGGTCCATGATGTCAGGGCAGCGGCTCCTGTACCGAACAGGTCCGTATAGAGGTAGGGGGATTCTTCGTCGTTGAAACTGATCGTTCCACTCTGGATCTTGTCCTCCCGTACGTTGTCACGGTCCAGGTGCAGGTAGACGGATGTTTCCAGCTCTCCCGCGTGCGAACAACCGCCCGGGAAATGGCTCTCTCGCCAGCCAGGCAGGAAGTCGGGATCGATGCTCAACAGTTGCCACCACGCCGAAAGCAGGCATTCGGCGTCTGTTTCCAGGTTGGTCCGACGAGCCACCAGGTCCAGGTTGGGCATGTTTGAACCGTGGCCGTTGAGCAGGTAGAGTTTTTTGAAACCGTGGTAGGCCAGCGACCTGGTAATATCCAGGACATGCTCAATGAAGTGCTGGGTGTCATTGTTGATGGTGCCGGGAAAGTCCATTACGTGGCCCGTGTATCCATAACAAACAGTAGGCAAGACCAGCATCTGGCCAGGGATCTGTTGGCCGGCACCTCGTGCAATGGCTGTGGGGCAGACAATATCCACGTCCAGTGGTAAATGATGACCGTGTTGTTCCACGGCTCCACAGGGAATCACGCAGACTTTTCCCAGTTCCACAGCATCATTGATATCGGGCCAGGTGAGTTTCTCGTAACGGTATTCCGTCTCAGCTCGCAGCGTCATGGGTGTCTCCAAATTCAATGTCTCTGCCGGATTCGGCAATACGGTAAGTAGCCACGAAATCTTCGTCCAGCGTAACTCCCAGTCCAGGGCGGTCGGGGACGACCATCCAGCCATCCTCTGCCTGGACAGTCTCCTGGGTTAACCGATGCCGGAGCGGGGAGTCTTCCACGCAGTCTTCAAACAGGTATGCGTCCTGGCAGGTGCTGAGCCAGTGAAGACTGGCCGCCACTGTGATCGGGCTGGTGTAACAATGGTTGCATAAGCGCGCGCCGATTTCCTGGACACGTTGCTTGATGTACTGGGCATCCGTGAAACCATTGCGTGACAGGTCGACCTGGTAAACGTCCAGGGCATGACGGTCAATCAGGGGACGCATGGATTGACGTCCACATTCTTCCTCGCCGGCAGCAATGGCTACCGGGGAACGGTCTCGTAACCAGGCATAGCCGTCGACATCATCCGGTGATAGCGGTTCTTCCAGCCAGTGAATGTTACTGTCCGCGAACGCACAGGCTCGTTGCAGCGCAGTGCGAGCATCCCAGACACAGCCTGCATCGATCAGCAGCGTGGCATCGTCTCCCACACCGGTGCGCGCTCCACGTACCAGTTCCAGGTCCACGGCTTCACTTTCACCCATGGGCTCCCAACCAAACTTGACGGCCCGGTAACCAGCTTCACGCCAACGTTGTCCGATTTGCTCGGTTTTTGCACCGTTTTCACCAAACAGAATAGAGGCATAGGCCAGGATCCGATCGTGGTGTTTGCCACCCAGCAGACGGTGGATGGGTTCCTGGAAATGTTTCCCCTTCAGATCCCAGAGTGCCATATCCACGGCCGCCATGGCACTGATCGTGACCGAACTGCGACCAAAATACATCGTCTGTCGATACATTTTTTGCCACAGGCGTTCGGTCTCGAGCGGATTTTCACCCAGCAACAGTTGCCGCAGTCCACAGGCGATGTTGTGGCTGAACGGTGCGTCGATGATCGCCTGG
>JAYGDH010000338.1:0-2568 GCA_046583055.1 Pirellulaceae bacterium
CCAGTCAAAGGAGCCTTGTCGATGGCCATCTCGGCTGCCCGCCAAAATGGACTCCAAGGGCTGCTGGTCCCGGCCAGCAGTGCGCAGGAAGCAGCGGTGGTGGAAGGACTGGAAGTGATTGCCGTGGAATCATTGGATCAGGCAGTCGGTTTTTTTACCGGTCAGTATCCCGTTGCTGCCACGGTGGCCAACGTGCGGGAGATGTTTGATCAATACGCCAGCTATGAGGTTGACTACCAGGACGTACGCGGGCAGGAGATGGCCAAGCGCGCCATCACATTGGCAGCCGCCGGTGGGCACAACCTGCTGATGGTCGGTCCACCCGGCTCGGGTAAGACGATGCTGGCCCAGCGACTGCCAACCATATTGCCGGCGTTGACGGCCAGCGAGTCGATTGAGACGACGCGCATTTACAGTGCCATGGGGCGTCTTGATGCGGGGCAGCCACTGCTGGTTCAGCGTCCGTTTCGCTCGCCCCACCATACGATCAGCGATGCGGGACTGGTCGGAGGGGGCAGCATCCCGGTACCGGGGGAGATTAGTTTATCACACCACGGGGTACTGTTTCTTGACGAATTTTCCGAGTTCAACCGTCGGACCCTGGAAGTTCTTCGGCAACCGTTGGAGGATGGGAGGGTCACGATTTCACGGGCACTTACGTCAACCACGTTCCCGGCGGAATTTATGTTGATTGCCGCCTTGAACCCCTGCCCTTGTGGATACCGTACCGATCCCCGCCGAGAATGCCACTGTGCCGTGATGCAGATCGAGCGGTACATGGCCAAGATTAGTGGGCCGTTGCTCGATCGCATTGACATCCAGATGGAAGTCCCGGCAGTTCCATTCCAGGAGTTGAGTGGGCTGCCGACTGGTAGTAGCAGTGCGGAAATGCGTCAGCAAGTCGAACAGGCTCGACAGCGGCAAGCCGAACGGTATCACAACAGTCCGGTTCGCTGTAATGCGCAGTTGCAAGCGTCTCGCTTACGACGGTACTGCGCTCTCGATGAACCGAGTCAAAGGTTGTTAAAAGCCGGCGTCCAACAACTGGGACTATCGGCGCGCGCGTACGACAAGATCTTGCGGTTGGCACGTACGATTGCTGACATCGAGGGCGACAGCGTCCTGGTTGCCAGGCATCTCCAGGAAGCGATCAACTACCGTATGCTGGATCGCCAGGCGTGATCATGGTTGGCGGCAGGTACATTGCCATTGATACAATCGCCAGAGGTTCCACGATCCTGTGGGTTAACCGTCCCAGGTAAGTTATGCGCATTTCGTTCCGATTGCCGCCTCAGAGGGGTGGGAAAGCACCTGTTTTACAGACGAGAAAGTAAAAAAAAACAGGTTTTTAGTCCTTACTTTCGGGAGACAGGGTGCGTTGCAAGGTAGATCGGCTATGATATTATTGTCTAATAATTCAATTTTAATGCGCAATCTTTCACTGAAATATCGAGGCTATTCGTCTAACACGAGGACTTACTCATGAACAAGATTTGGTTAATCCGTGGTTCGATGGCGGCCCTGATGCTGGGCGTTTTGCTGGCACAGGCCCCCAACGCAGTCGCTGCCGAAAAAGGCTGGTTGGTTAGTTTTGAAGAAGCCAAAGCAGCAGCTGCAAAAGAGAAGAAGACCATTTTCATGGAATTCACCGGTTCAGATTGGTGCCCGCCCTGCAAGGCGTTGGCTAAGAATGTCCTGACCCAGGAAGCTTTCAAGACGGAAGCACCGAAGCAGTTTATCCTGTTGAAACTGGACAATCCCCGCGATAAGTCCAAGCAGACTGATGCGGAAAAAGCTCAATATCCAAAGCTGGCTGCCCAGTACAAGGTAACTGGCGTACCCACGATTATCCTGGCGGATGAGCAAGGTCGTCCGTTTGCCAAGATGGTTGGCTATCGAGCACCGGGAGAAGGCAACGCCGCAGAAGCCTACGTGAAGACCCTGACAGAAAAGAACAAGATCCGTGCCACCCGTGACGAGGCATTTGCCAAGGCCGCGGATGCCGAGGGCGTTGCCAAGGCGAAGTTCCTGGATCAGGCCATTAGCGTCATTGATACGGAATTGGCAGTTTCTGTTTATGCAGATACTGTCAAGGAAATCATCGGCCTCGACGCTGACAATAGTGCTGGCCTGAAAGCCAAGTACGAGGGGATTCAGCAGTCAACCGTGGTCAAGGCAGAGATTGCCAAGATCCGCCGAAGCTCTAAAGGAGCCGGGCCAGCTGCCACGATCAAGGCTTTTGATGACCTGCTTGCCAAGTACAAGCCGAGCGGAGAAATGCTTCAGGAAGTCCTGTTTGCCAAGTCGTTTGCCTATTTCCAGGCCAAGCAAATGGTGGAAGCCAAGGGGCTGCTTTTGCAGGCCAAGAAGCTGGCTCCCAAGTCGCGCATCGGTGGTCAGATTGATGGTATCATTGCCAAACACTTTACCGAGAAGCCGGGTGAAGCTACGCCGAAAAAGGATGACGCTACGCCGGAAAAAGGTGAAGCTACGCCGAAAAAGTAGGAAGCGCGTGACCCCCTTGGGTCGCGATACTCCTGATGTTTTTAAGAGGGCTGCCAGGCTGAT
>JAYGDH010000356.1:0-3078 GCA_046583055.1 Pirellulaceae bacterium
AAAGCGGTTTCCGTCGTAATTCCGTTTGCCAGCTTGCTGAATTCTACTTGCATGTCGTTTCCTGTCGTGGCCGGATTCGATGCAGTCCGCACGCCAGGCCAGGGGGTGCCGACTTCCAGGTAACGTGACCATTGTGACCGCCAGTGACTGCTGATGGCAACCAGTGATAGGCCAAACCGTGGCAATTCAGGGGGCTTTTCCCGGGATGAATCCGCCTCTCGTAACACGGGACCAGTAGAGCCGGGGGTTACGCCAGCAGCGGTTTCATCACATGACCATGGACATCCGTCAGCCGACGATCAATTCCATTGTGACGGACGGTTAGTCGTTCATGGTTGATTCCCAGCAGGTGCAGGATAGTCGCATGAATGTCGTAGACATGGGTTGGATTGTCACGATCCAGCGGCTTGTATCCCCACTGGTCACTCGGCCCGTGAGAAATGCCACCTTGGATGCCTCCCCCACAGAGCCAGTTGGTAAAGACATAGGGATTATGGTCCCGACCCTTGCTCCCCTGTGTCGAAGGCATGCGGCCAAATTCCGTGGTCCAGAGAATGATCGTATCGTCGAGTAAGCCACGTTGATCCAGGTCCTGGATCAAGGCGGCCGTGCCCCGGGCCATGCCCCTGGCCAGCGGTCCATGATCTCGCGAGATGTCCTCGTGGCTGTCCCAGTTACGCCTGGGGAAACTATTGTCATTGCCAGACCAGATCTGGACAAAACGGACTCCCCGTTCCAGCAGCCGCCGTGCGATCAGGCACTTGCGACCGAAATATTCGATTTCCTCCGGAACATTAATCGTCTCGGGATAAGCGCGACCGGGCTGGTCCAATCCATACATTTTCATGATATGACCCGGTTCCCTGGAAAGGTCCAACGCCTCGGGAGCACTGAGTTGGAGCTTGGCAGCAAGTTCGTAAGATCGAATGCGCGCCTCCAGCCGATCATCCCCCGGGCGCTGCTGCTGGAACTGGCGATTGAGACGGTTGATCAGTGCGAGCCCAGCCTGGTCGCTGCCTGTCGTAACGAACTTGCTGTAGGCCTTCAGGTCGGCGATGGGGTTCTTTCGTTGTGGAAAGACCGTGGTGCCCTGCGTATCGGTGGGAAGAAATGCTGCCCCCCAGTTCTTGGGACCATTGGATGCATAGCCTCGGTGGTCAGGTAGTACCACGAAGGTGGGCAACTCATCGTTGAGGCTGCCAAGACCGTAGCTGATCCAGGATCCCATGCCGGGAAACCCGGGACGCTGAAAACCGGTGGCCTGCAGGTAGGTAGCCTGACTATGAACTCCTGTCTTGCCAACCAGGTTGTGCACGAAAGCCATCTTGTCGACGCAGGCACCCAGTGGGGCAACGACGTCACTGAGCATTTTCCCGCATCTTCCGTAAGACTTGAACTTGAAAGGTGATTTCATCCACGGGCCAAGGCCGTTTTGGAATGCCTCCACGTGTTCGCCGAAGTCTGATTTCTCACCGTGGTGTTTTTCCAGGGCCGGTTTGTAATCCCAGAGATCCAGGTGGCTCGCCGCACCCCCCATGAATAACTGGACGACACGCTTGGCGCGCGGTGGATGGTGCAGCACGCCCCCGAGAACACCTGGTGTGCCAGCCGCCTGCGCGGATTCATCACCAAGCATGTTGGCCAGTGCGATGCCACCGAGCCCACCCCCGGACTGCCAGAGGAATTCGCGCCGATTTAGCGCTGGAAAGCGGCGATCGCCATGAGGAAAAGCAGAGGCGTTAAGGCGTTCAGTCATGACCTAGTCGATATAAATAAATTCACTGAGATTGAACAAGAGCCGACAGAGGTTGGGCAGGCCGAATTGTGTTGCGTATTGAGATAACTGTTGACGCTCCGAGGAACTGGCCGGGCGACTACTGATCAGCCAGACCGCGCGGTTTACCTGGGATTCCACGTCCGCGTACTCACGCTCGAGTCGCCCTGCAAAATGTTCTGCCATGGCGAGCGTGAAGTGGTTGTTGAGCAGCGAAAGGGCCTGCAACGACGTGAGAGTCTCCATTCGCTGTGGCGTACTTTGAGATGAATCGGCACAGTCGAGTGTTGTCATGAATGGATCAGGCTGGGATCGTACCACGAAACGATAGACCGAGCGACGGTGCGAACTGGCATCGTTCGGATCGTGCTTATGATACTCGTAGTGCGGTGAATGTGCCGTTTTCTCGAGCTTGAACAGGTAGAAACCCGGTCCGAACATTTGCAGGTCCAGTCGACCACTGGCCGCCAGGATGGAGTCGCGAATTTCTTCGGCTGCCAGGCGACGACGGTTCATTCGCCAGAGAAACTGGTTGTTGCCGTCAATCCGGCGATGGCCCGGGTCCAGCTGGCTCGACAGGCGATAAACCGCGCTGGTGACGATCAGCCGATGAATCTGCTTGATCGACTGACCCCCGTCACGGAATTCACAGGCCAGCCAGTCGAGCAGTTGCGGATGCGTTGGCTGCTGTCCCATCCGTCCAAAATCGTTGGGTGTCTGTACCAGCCCCTGCCCAAAATGGTAAAGCCAAAGGCGATTGACCAGCGATCGCCAGGTCAGTGGATGTCGGTGATCCGTAATCCAGCGTGCCAGGGCCACTCGCCGATCACTTTCGGTATGCTGGCCATCGAGGTTGAATCGCGGCAGGGGTGCTGGAGACAGCGGGGGCACGTTGGGAGTTACCTGTTTCTCCGGTTTCTGAATGTCTCCACGCGTCAGGACATGAACAGGACGAGGTTTGCCACCGGTCGGCTTGAAGTTTCCCTGGGGTTTGAACGTGGTGGCTGCCGCGTAGACCATGCGTCCCGCCGGAAGCTCGCGGATCTGGCTGGTTACCTGGGAGAGCTGTTTCGTTAACTCCTTGCCGCGAGCCTGACGCTCGGGAGTATGGATGCGAGTCAAGATGGCCTGGCGTTGCTTCCGCTGTTGTGCCAGCTGGCGACCAGCCGCTGGATCCTTTGCCTTGGCCCAGATGCCGTCTGTCAGGTTGTTCCTGGCCCAGCGCGGCGGGGCCTGGATGGAGTCCAGTGACGTGACAGGTTTCTGGAGTGCCAGATTGGCCTGCTGGGCATCCAGGATACGGA
>JAYGDH010000426.1:0-9913 GCA_046583055.1 Pirellulaceae bacterium
TTGACGACCTCGGGATGCTCCTCGGCCACGCTGGTCCGTTCCTCGATCCCGTTACGATACTCGGTATCAAACAACAACGGCTCGTTTCCCAGGTGAGATCCTCGCGTCGGAAAGACCGCTTTCCACTTGCCCATGCGAACAAAATATTCGACGTCCGCGTTGCCCGGCACCCACATCTGCAGCTGTTGTTTCTGTTGCTGGAAGGCCGCTTGATCTGCCAGGTTGTGCCATTCCCGGGGATCTGTGCGGTGATCGTAAAGTTCCTGGCTGCCATCATAATAGTGCAGGTAGCGCCAACGGTCGGTCTGGACCGCATGGTTACCACGCGCCCAGGTAATCACGGTGGCTGCCGACCAGGGAGCCGTCGGTTGCCGCACCAGTGGCAACAGGCTTTTCCCGTCCAGGGCCGGAGCCGGTTCCAGTTGGCAGGCATCCACGAGCGTGGGGAAAAGGTCGATCAGGCTGACCATGCGATCGGACCGTGTCCCGGGCCGAAAGCCTTCCGGGGCCGCAGACCTCGGTGGCACGATCACCAGTGGCACATGCGAGGCACGTTCCCATCCTGTTGCTTTGCCCCAGTGTTCTTTTTCACCCAGGTGCCAGCCGTGATCGGACCAGAGGACAATCCACGTATTCTCCGCATATGGCCCCTGGTCCAGGACATCGAGTAAGCGTCCCAGCAGCGTATCGACAAAGGTCACGCAGGCCAGGTAGGAAGAAACCGCTGGCTTCCACTGCTGGTTATTAACCACTGTTTGATGTAACCCCGAGGTAGCTGCGACCCGTCCATAATCACGGCCAACTTTCCCCAGGTCACCCAGGTCATTGGCAAGGACCCTTGGCAACTGGACCTGGTCCGGTGGAAACATCTGGTGGTATTTCCGAGGAGCAAAGAGGGGCTGGTGGGGACGGAAATACCCGACGCCGAGGAAGAAAGGCTTTTCATGACGTCGTTTGAGTTGCTTGATGGCCCACTGGTTAGCCAGGCCATCAGACATTTCCTCATCCGTGACATCAACCGGCCCCCAGTCAAACGTGTTGGTACTGCGATAATCCCGGTCGCACGGCATTCGATTCAACGGCAACAGCGCCTGGAGCTTACCTGGCCCACGGTCCACGCGATGCGTGGGATTCTGTTTACTGGTTTCCAGTTCCTCTTTCGTGAAAGGTCCACCGCTGGCTCCCCCGGAATCGGAGGTGGGACCATATTCGTGGAACGCATTTTTCGGGGTTTTCCCGTGAAACAATTTGCCGGTACCCATCACGTGGTATCCGTGCTGCTTGAAAAACCTGGGGAGTGTGACCAGGTCGGTACGACGGCGAGTCAGGTTCGCTGCATTGGTATAGAGGCCAGTATGGTAGGGCTGTAGTCCGGTCATCACCGCTGCCCGACTGGGCCCACAAATGGGGGCCGTGCAATGGGCATTGGTAAAGATCACGCCGCGGCGGGCCAACCGATCCATGTTGGGAGTCCGTGCCTGGGGATGACCATCCAGGAAACCAACCCAGTCATTGAGGTCATCGATAGCAATGAACAGGACGTTGGGTGGCGTGGCAGCCTGGATGGCTTCGCCAACCAGCAGGAACCCCAGGCCGGTCAACAAAAGCGTCAACTGTTGAATCCTGTTCATGGTTCTACCTACCTTTCCCTCGGACTACTTGATCTACCTGGTTCGGATGCTACTCTACTCATCCTGCGTGCGACATGTCAACGACTTGGGCAATCCGGGTAAACCTCCGGATGTTTTGCATAACTCGCCTAATTTCAGTATGTTGAGTGCTCTTGAAGACTTCCTTTCGAGGCAGGTTTACCGGGTAAGCGAGATCCATGAGCGCGATGAACAAGATCAGTGGTGGCGTCTTTAGCGAGGCCATTGAAGGTGGCCGGGCCGGGGCCGAAATTGAAATGACGGCGACCGAGATCATCGCGCGCCTGGCCAGCGGACAGGAACACCGGTTGCCTTATCGCAGCTGCCAACTGGAACGGGGTGGAGCCAGTGGCCGGATGATCTTCTGCCGCAACTCTGATCGCTCCCTGACTATTTTCTCCGAGGACAAGCGATTCCTGACTAACCTGGATCTGTTCGGCAGCGGATTCCTGATGGAAGACCTGGAACGCTTAAAATCATCACGCTCGTCCAAACGGCGCCGCAACCTGCTGCTGACTTTCGCACTACTGGTATGCGTGATCCTGTTGGGAGTCGGCGTCTACCTGACCGTGCTCACCGTGGCGCGTAATACCATCCAGGCGTTACCGATCAGCGTGGACAAGGAAATTGGTGACTTTGCAGTCGAGAACATGGATCTGCAGGGATCACCTGTCAAGGACCAGGTCGTGCTGGGTGCCATCGAGGAAATGGTATCTCGCCTGGAAAAGCATGCGGCTGTTAAAGGTTTCGAGTTTCATGTACAGGTTATTGATGCTGACATCGTCAATGCCTTTGCGCTACCGGGTGGCCAGATCGTGGTCTACACCGGGTTAATCAAGAGTGCCAAGCGTGCGGAACAGGTCGCTGGAGTGGTGGCTCATGAGATTGCTCACGTTACCGGGCGACACGGGCTGCAACGGATCGCCCATTCCATTGGGATCACGGCCCTGATCAATTGTTTACTGGGAGATGTCGGCGGGCTGGTTGCCGTAGCTGGCGAGTTGCTGGAGTTATCCACGATCAACAAGTATAGTCGCAACCACGAGACCGAGGCCGACGAGGAGGGCGTCCGGATGCTCCACGCGGCGGGCATTGACCCACTGGGCATGGCCGAGTTCTTCCAGGTCATGAAAGACACCCATGGTGATTTACCAGCCGTTGTCTCCTGGATCAGTACCCATCCCGAGCACGATACACGAATTGCAGCTATCAAGGAACAGCTTGCTAACCTACCTGAAAAGAAATATACTCTGTTGCAAAGCGATTGGGCTGATGTCCTGGAACGAGTCGGCGGAGCCATTGAACAAGAGGACTAAAGACCCTGCAGCTGATGATAAGGAACTGTGATTGCCCAACTATCTTGGTGTTATTGCTCCTACATAGGCCCTCCTACATAGGCTGAGACCGTATGGAAACCGAAATTCGTAACCGTCCCGCTTTCGCCAACATCCACGTCCAACTCGACGCCGGGGATCACATCATTGCCGAGGCTGGCGCGATGGCCAGCATGAGTTCGTCGATCAAGGTCAAGACACGCTGGAACGGCGGCCTGATGCGGGCTTTTTTCAAACGCTTTTTGGGCGGGGAAAGCCTGTTCATTAACGAGTTCACTGCCGATGCTACGGGGGAAGTCGTCCTGACCCAATCCTGGCCCGGCGATATCGAATGTATCGAGTTACAGGGCAACACGCTGTACCTGCAACCGGGGGCCTTCCTGGCCAGCGAGACAGGTGTCAAACTTGGCCTGGGCTGGGCCGGTTTTGCCAGTTTAGTCGCGCGTGAAGGACTCTTTCGCCTCAAGGTCAGTGGACATGGAAAGATCTGGTTCGGTGCCTACGGCGGAATCTTTTCACGCGAAGTCGAAGGCCAGTATGTCGTGGATTCAGGTCACCTGGTGGCCTACGAACCGACCTGCCGCCTGAAAATGGGATTGGCCGGCGGAATTTTCTCCAGTTTCTTCAGCGGTGAAGGTTTAATCACACGCGTTCACGGCCCGGGCCGTGTTTACCTGCAGTCCCGTTCCATGGATGGCCTCAAGGGCTGGACCAACGGTCACCTCTAATCGTCCCAGTAAAACGGAATCACTATCATGCAATACGAGATCATGACTCGTCCCATCGCTGCCGTGGCCAAGCTGACACTCGCCGAGGGTGAATCTATCACCTGCGAAGTCGGTGCGATGATCGGCATGACCACCGGCCTGGATGTGGAAACCACCTCGCGGCAACGTGGCGGCAAGGGAGGTATGCTGAAAGGAATCAAGCGGATGTTCTCCGGAGAAAGCTTCTTCTTGAATCATTTCACGGCCAATGCGGCAAACCAAACCCTGCTCATCGGACCGCAACAGCTGGGAGATGTTATCCACCACGAGTTAACCGGCGGCACCCTGGTCGTGCAGGGTTCCAGTTGGATGGCATCCTCGAACGAGATCGAGATTGATACGACCTGGCAGGGAATCAGCAGTGCAATTCTCAGCGGCGAGGGAGTCTTCTGGGTCAAGTGCAGTGGCACGGGCGACCTGTTCCTGAATAGCTTCGGTGCTATCTATGAAGTGGACGTCGATGGACGATACACGGTCGACACGGGCCACATTGTCGCCTTCGAGGACACTCTACAATTCAAGATCGGTAAATCAAACCCCAGCCTGATTGGCAGCCTGCTCGGTGGAGAAGGCTTGGTCTGCAAGTTCGAGGGCCAGGGCAAGCTCTATTGCCAGACGCACAACATGTCCGCCTTTGGCAAGATCCTGGGTCCCAAACTCAAACCCCGTTAACCTGGTAAGGAAATGGCGATGACCAGTCAAATCAACCATGACATCTCCCTGCAACCGGACTTCTCGTTGCTGACTGTCCACCTGGAAGAGGGGCAACAGATTTTTGCAGAACCATCGGCCATGGCTTCCATGGATCCCGGAATCCACCTCAAGGCCGGTTTCAAGGGTGGCATCAAGAAAACACTGATGCGGGGACTGGGCGGAGAAAGCCTGATCATCAACACCTTCACGGCGAAGGATGGTCCTGGGGAAATCACGTTCGCTCCCGGGCCTGCCGGGGATATGCTGCACCATCACCTGGACGGCCAGACCCTGTACCTGCAGCGCGGCTCTTACGTGGCTCACAGCGAGGGAGTCGAGATCGGTGGCAAGTGGCAGGGCGCCAAGGGCTTCTTCAGTGGCGAAGGCCTGATCCTGCTGAAGGCCACCGGCAACGGTGATGTTTTCTTCAACTCCTACGGTGCCATCCTGTCGGTCGACGTAACCGACGACTATATCGTAGACACCGGCTACGTGGTCGCCTTTGAAGACACCCTGCAGTACAAAGTGACCACGCTGCCCGGATTACGAATGGCCGGCAAGATGAAGAGCTTCTTGTTTGGTGGAGAGGGACTCGTCTGTCGTTTCCAGGGCCAGGGCAAGGTCTGGATCCAGACGCGATGCGTGAATCCCTTCCTGAGATGGATCAACGCTTTCCGACCCACCCGCAACAACAACTAGCGCCAGGAAAACGTATTCCAGGGCCTCATGACCGACGAAATACCAAGGGTTGTCGTTGATACCAACGTGTTGGTCGGCAGTGCCTACAACCCTCGCTCGGCCAGTCGCACCATCGTGACCGCTTGCCAGCGGGGTGACTTGCAGCTGTTTGCCAGTCCCGCCACGCTGCGGGAATATGAACTAATCTTACCCCGGGCCATCAGGAACCGGCAGCAACGGGACCAACTACTGGACCTGGTGTACCAGGCCTGCCAGGTGCAGCCACGGGCAACACCCCGGGTGGTTCCAGGTGATCCCCAGGACGACAAGTTCGTGGCCGTCGCCGTGGCTGCCAGTGCCGTGGCCCTGGTTACCAACGACCAGGCTGTCCTGGACGTGGGATCTTACCAGGGCATTGCCATGCTGCGACCTTCTGCTTTCCTGGAATCACACCAGGCTGACCTGGCCAACTAGCCGGGTGCCCTACTTGCCGCCCAGCGAGATCAGGTGCGTTTCCGTTCGCATGTAGAGAGCGCCATTGCCCACGGCAAACGTGGAAAGGATCGTCTCGTTCAACTGGCTGCGACCCAGTAGCTGGTACTGGTCCGAGGCAGCCACGACCACGACCTTACCATCCCGGTCGACGTTATACAGTTTGCCATTGATGCAGATCGGCGAGCTGAAATAATTCCCACCCACTCGTTTCTGCCAGATCAATTTTCCGGTCTGGTGATCCACGCAACTGACAATCCCGCGATCTGTCCAGAGAAACATCCAGCGGTCGAAGACCAGCGGTGTCGGAACATGGGGTGCCGTCTTGGAGACACGATAGACCTCCTGGACTTCCACGCCACTTCCACTGGCCACGGGCCGCACGGCCACGACGTTTTTCTCGGCCGTGGTAAACCCACTGCTACCAATCACCAGGTCTCCAATCACGATCGGGGAACCGCAGGCACGTTGCTTGAAAGTACCGAACGGCTTGATATTCCAGTTTTCCTTGCCGCTGGCTGGATCAATACTGGTAATCCCCTGGAAGGAGTGCGTGAAGATAATCTCGACCGGTCGGTCCTGGGGAGAATAAACACAGGGAGTGGAAAAACAGGCACGACTCCCGTCACGAGCCACTTTCCACGCTTGCTTGCCGGTCTGACGATTGACTGCCACGAGGAAACTGTCACCATCCTGGTCATTACAGACGATCACCAGGTCCTGGTAAACAATCGGGGAAGTTGCACTCCCCTGTCCGGACTTGAAAGGCCCCAGGTCATAGCTCCAGA
The DNA here is from genome assembly GCA_046583055.1 of Pirellulaceae bacterium. Classification (GTDB taxonomy): domain Bacteria; phylum Planctomycetota; class Planctomycetia; order Pirellulales; family Pirellulaceae; genus JAZADA01. Next base: position 6,402 of record JAYGDH010000426.1, read on the forward strand.
TCGTCTTGCCATCGTGATTGCAGGCCGTCAACGAGGATTGCTGCTGGGACTGCCAGATCACGTAAACGTGATCCGCATCGACCGCCGGCGTGGCGCTGGCAAAACTATTCTGCTTGTGTTTCTTGTACTTCGTGAAGGCAAACTCTCGGCGCCACCGCTCCTGTCCATGCTTGCCATCCAGGCATACCAGGAACCGCTTACCGATCTCAACGTCCGCACTGGTCACAAAGACATTTCCCTGCCACGTCACCGGGGAACCGTATCCCTGGCCGGGCAACTGTACTTTCCAGTTGTAATCCTTTTCTGTCCACTGGATCGGCACCGTGGTGGCATCACTCACCCCGGATCCATTGGGGCCACGAAACCGGGGCCAATCCTGGGCCTCGCAGCAAGCTACCATCGACAACAGTCCCAGCAACGCCAGGGAAACCAATCGTTTCATCCGTTCACTCTCCAAGATATTTTCCATTGAACTTATTTATCCAGCAGTTGGATTCGAACTTGCCGCCAGCTTCATTCAAAGAAGGGCGGGGGACTGGTCACTGTCAACAATCTTGCGATTACTGTCTTTTCGTCCCAGTTTCCAGATATAGGCATCAACGATGAAATGGTGGATATTGATAGCCGCTGCCACCAGTAACATGCTTTCTACCACACCGAATCCTGCCAGCCGATAAGCCCAGGGCAGGCAATGGAACAGGCCGTACCCCAGTAACAAGCTGACCCCATAAAACCAAACCACGTGGTACAGCGTTCCGTGCCGATTTTCCGGCCGTTGCTTTTGATCACGCACATGAAAAATAAGCACGATGGCCAGGTACTGGATACCGTGAAAAATAGTAGCCAACGTGAAGGCCTGTAAATAATTGAAGGTGATAAACCAACATCCATTGGTAATCAGAACGAGCACGCTGATCAGTGGCAGGGGCCGTTTCTCGTTCATCCAGACTTTCACGAACAGGGCCACTGGCATGCCGAAAATCAGGACTGGAAACACCCAGCCCTTGAGAAACATGATCACGGCATCAACACGCGGATGGGCCATCCAGGAATCGGGTAACAACCAGTAAAAACCCACTCCCTCCCCGCCCACGCACATGAAGAAAAACGGTAACAGGCTGATCCACCGCAACAGCCGCTTATCCCCCGTACCCAGGATGCAACCGGACCGGTAGCTGTACATGACAGCCAGCCCATAGGCCTGGGCCGCGTAATGGTAAGGTGACCAGGTCAGGTAGAGTGAATTCAGCTGCGTGCCGAGTTGTCCCGGAAAAAACATGCAGAGACTCGTGACGAGCAGGCACACAAGAGGGAAACCCATGGTCAGGAACGGTAAAGCCTGAAAGGTTCCTGGCTTGCTATAAAGCCGCACCGTGGAAGATGCAAAATGGGTACTGTTGCTGAGCAGGATCACGATCGGGATCCAGGCAAACCTCGCATGAATCGAGAGATCCTGGCCATCACCACCCGATGCCAGGACCGCGGGCCCGGAAACCAGGCTAGTCACCAGCAGGCTGAGTCCACCACCGATCACCAGGTAGTCAAACCACGGATGCACAAAGGTCCTGCCCAGCAGCAGGGAGCCTAGCGATAATTTTTCCTGGCGATCACTCATCGAACGGCCTCACCTGCTGAATTCTCAACAACCCTTGTTGGGCAGGCCTGAAACCGGGGTCTACCTGCAGTGCCCGCTGGAAATACGGCCTGGCTTCCGCTGGTTTATCCTGAACCAGCAAGGCAGCTCCGAGATTACAGTTCACTTCCGGTTGATCTGGTAATTCATCGAGTAATTGCCGACTGATTTCCTCGGCTTCCAGGTAATCACCGGGATTCCCACGCAGCAGCAGGGACCCTGCCAGGTTGATTCGCGTGAGTGGATCCGTCACCCCAAGGTCCAGCAAACCACGGGAGGCACGGATATGGTCATCTACCTGTCCATTGGTCATGGCAATCCGGGCAATCTCATCATAGATTCGCTCCCGGCTAAGGAAATCCAGGTGAATGGCCACGGCCAGCTGGTCGAGGGCAGCACGATATTCTCCGGCTTCTACCATGCGTTCGATGGCCGGGTAGTAGGCCAGCTTCAGGTAAGGGAGTGCCTGGTCTCGCTGGAGCGAGTAGAGCAACCCACCCACCATGCCAGCCAACAAGACGAACGCACCTACCCAAAAGGTACTTCGCAGCCAGGCAGGTGAATTCCCGCTGGGGCCAACGACTTGGTCAGGTTCTACCGTGGCAATGGTACTGGTTCCGGTTCAGGAGGTTACGCGATCCGACAAACAGGTAAACCTGATTATCCCCCAATCACGTCTTCCGTACAACGTCGAACCCGGACAGGGACAAATCGATCCCAAGCTAGTTGATGCCGACAGGACCATCTTTCTCGATGTACTTCACTTCCGGCTGTTTCTTCAGTTTCTCCACGGCCTCTGGGCTAAAGCTGGCCGAGTAACCATTGATAATCCGGAGAACACTCCCCAGCTTACCTCCAAACTGTTGCGTGTGACGCTTGGCCAACTGCTCCAGGGTCTCACCCTTTTTCGTCTTGCCGTCAACGAAAACCGTTTTCTTGTAGACCACGATGTAGCGACCCAGCGGGCTCGTCGCCTGCTTCTTGACCGGACGTCGATAAATCAGCTTGGCTTTTGCGGATTTCAGGTACCTGTCCATCTTCTCGCGATCTTCGAGGAACTGATAACGATCCTTGCTCTTGATGTTCGACCTGGTCCCCAGGACGTAATGGCTCACCGGCAGGGACGAGGCCGGGATCGAGACGCTGTCCTTGACCTGGGAAATGACCTGCAGGGCAATCCCTCCCTTGTTTGACAAGCGGGAAAACACAAAGAGACTCTCCTCCCCGAGGGAACGGAGCTGGTACACCTCCTGGATGGAAAGATTCCATCCACTGGTCGGTACCGTTACCTGCAAACTAATGACGCGTTTCTTAGCCGCTGGAACAGCGATACCGGGAGCCGAAACATCCTGCACAAAGCCACCCAACAGAAGAACCATCACGCCATAACTTGAAGTCATCATCATTGCCCCTGTCTCTCAAGAAGTCGTCCGGCCAGAAAACCCGTGGTCACGAAAGGTACTCACGCATTATTGAGACTTACCAGCAGCTGGTCAATGATGACCGCTCACCCGATCAGCGTCTCATTGATTTCCCGCTACTGCGCGGTCCAGCCTCCCTCGACGGTCAGCATGCTGCCCGTCAGGTAACTAGACGCATCACTAGCCAGGAAAATGGCCGCTCCCTGGATCTCTTCCAATCGACCCCAGCGGCCCAGCGCCGTGGCTCCCACGATAAACTTCTTGGCTTCCTCGGTATCCGCGATAGGTTCGTTCATGGGTGTCAGGAACGGTCCAGGACAGATGGCATTACAGGTAATGCCAAACGAGGCCAGTTCCAGTCCCAGGGCCCGGGTCATCTGGACCACTGCTCCCTTGCTGGACGTGTAGGGAGTCCGGTTGGCCAGGCCTACCAGCCCCAGCGTGCTGCCCAGGTTAAT
>JAYGDH010000474.1:0-7201 GCA_046583055.1 Pirellulaceae bacterium
AATGCCGCAATTTCTGCGACCGGCAATTTTGTCTTGGGCGGCATATCCAGCTGGGTGGCGTGGTTAATCGCAAAAACCAGCAGGCTCTTTTCCGGTTTCCCAGCAACAATGGCAGCACCTCGCTTACCGCCACGCAACAGGCCTGCCAGGGAATCGACTCGCAAATCACTCTCGACAGAATCCTCGCTGTGGCATTCGTAACAACGCAACACGAGAATCGGACGCACCTGTTTTTCGAAGTACTCAGATTCTGCCTCGGTCGGTTCGGCAGCTGCCATCCAGGGGCCCACGATCAGTATCGCCAGGGCTACCAACCGGGAATATTTTCTTGCCTGCATCACGGGAAACTCGCATTCTCAAACCAGGAATCACCAAGACTTCTATTATCGCGGATGATACCGGTTCAATTCAATGTTCTTTCTCCCCGAAAACCGCTTGCTGAAGGCGAATTTCGTGGATCTACGACGATCATAGCGGTAGACGCATAGGCGGCTATCTGCCTGCTTCCGTACTGGGCCGAGCAGGCTCATCGCGTCGTTGTTTATCGACCTGCTTCAACAGGCTCAAAACCGCTTCCTGGATCTTCGGTTCCGCATTCACTTCCAGGCAACTGGTACGAGCTCGCCAGGTCGTGTAGCCGCCCAGCACGTGTTGATCCGGGGGAGGAATATAACCTTCACAGCCGTTGGCCAGCTCAATGGTAAAGGTTTGCTTGAGGGGACTCTTGCGTTTGATATCGAGCCCCGTCGAAGCAAACACCTCGTTGGGAATTGCCGTGATACCCAGGTCTCCCAGTCGCAGGGCCTGCAACTTGAGTTCTCGAGTCGGGGACATTTCACGCAGCAAGACTGCTTCCCGTGCATAGACTTCCTCGTTGTTCATTGGTTTTCGCCCCTCGAAACCCTTGACTATTTTCCGAGCCCGGGCCAGTTCCTCATCATCCGGCAACCGTACGTTCAACGTCAACTTCGTCTCCTCCATGACAATGGGCACCCAATCGTAGTAACGAATTTGCTGGTATGCCTTCAAGGCAGCCTGGGACACTTCCTTGCCGACTGAAAAACGATCGAATCCCGTCCGAGCTGTCTTCCGGGTATAGTCCTGTAACCAGGCATCACCACTGGTCGCATTGGCCAACAGCGAAACGAACCGGGGAGCCTCCTGGTTCGGTGCCAGCTGCGCCGCGATCTCGTTGCAAAACACCCCGAAGTAATCGGCTGAAACTGCCGGGGCACTGACGTAATGAAGCGAGTAAGCAGAGAGGAAAGCCAATGGCTTTCCGTCTCGCGTCTGTAAGGCAACGACCGGGACATCGGGATCCACGGGCCCCGTGGCCCGGATAGCGTTCGGGTTATTATGCCCTGGGTGCATCTGGGCCCGATCGTTCCTGGTACCTCCAAAAGGATTGGTGGGAGCAACTCCCGGTTTCATCAGCCAGCGTCGGCAAGCAACATTTTTCTCGTCACGTCCGAAGGCCCAGCCGATTCGCGCCGGTACCAGGGCCGCCTGCGCCTGGACAATCCCCTTGGCAATCTGGCCAGGAAGATACTGGGCATAATAAGTATCCACGCCCGTTCCCAGGCAACCATGGACCGATGGTACGGAATGCGCATGGGTCGCCGAGATAAGCATTCGGTTCGTCGGGATCCCGGTTGCCCGCGATGCCAGTTGCTTGGCATGGTCCAACAGTTTTCGCGGCATCATGCAGCTATCGACAACCACGATCGCGACCTGGGTCGTGCCATCATCCAGCACCAGGCAACGAGCGTGTAACCGATCAACAATCTTGTCCGCGGTTTTCTCGACCATGGATCCGTTGATAATGACCGGCAGCTTCAGGGGCGTTACATCGATGGCCACAGCGCCAGCCCGCAACACGCGATCCGCTCCCAGACAAGTCGTCCGCTCAGCAGAATCCAGCAACAGCAATCCAAGGACTACCGCTGACAGCCCAATACGGTTCAGGAAATACCGACCAGTTGATGCCATCATGAGTTATTCCTTTGTGGTTAGCCAGCAAGACATTCCGCTGTCATTTTTTCTTGACCGTCACCATCGTGTCCGCTGGATTTTCCGCGATCATCAGACCACGAAAGTGAACTTCCTGGGGGACCCGGTTGGAGTGCAACTGCAGGCCCACGGGACCTGCCTGGCAATACTCAGGCTTGGGATCTTCCCAGTCCGCCACGAGTTTCCCATTAACCGCCAGGCGAATACGGTTACCCATGGCAAGGATTTCCAGCTGGTTCCAGCCACCATTATCTGCTTTCTTGGCCAGGCCCGTATCCCGGTAAATGCTGTTACGCCGATAGAGGTCATAGAATCCCCAGTTCGAGGGAAACATCACCAGGTGCCCCTGGTAAGAAAACTTCTCCTGGTTCTTCTCGAACTTCTTTCCCCAGATCGCAATCCCTGAATGCATCTTGGATTGCACCAGTCGTCCCTCGAAGACCAGGCGGAAATTCCGATATTTCTTCTTGGTCAGCAGGTAGGTGCTCACCGGGGGTGCATTATCCTTGGTGTTGCGTGCGATGATCACACCATCCTTGATCGTGAAGTACTTCCCGTCATGACCTTCCCAGCCGGTGAAATCCTTCCCGTTAAATAACGGCACGGATTTTTCACCCTTGGCAAACTTGACGCCCTGGGTCCAGCTGGCAAGGGTTGGCTCTCCACCCGCCGCGATCTTCTTCTGGAAACTTAACAGTCCCTTACCGGTTCCCGCGTAACCGGCCAGGGGCTCACCATCCTTGGCCAATTTACCACAGCACCAAAGCAGGCCACGCCCCACCGTATCAAGCCACTCGTCAGTCAGCATGGTTTCATTGTGATGTCCAAGGGTAGTACCAAACACGCGAGCTTTCCCGTAGGTATTGGTCCACATGCAAAGATGATCCTTGCCCGTGTCTACACCGTGGGCAGTTGCCAGGGGACGTGTATTGGGCCAGATATTCTCGATGACATACAACTCGCCGTTGGGAGTGGTCCAATTCTTGGGAAATCCTTTCATGATCGGGTCCTGGTCTGCAACCCGGGTCACTTTCAACTTGCGACCACCCTTTTCATGGCGTCGCGACGTAACACCCAGCAGCTTGCGCCATTCGTCCGTCTGGGCCGCCCGATAACTGTGCATGGAACAATGAATCACGAGTGCTGGAACACCCGTGTTCTTGTGACCATTGACAATCGTTTCCACGAATTTCACATCCTGGATCGCACCATAGCACTCGTTATGCACTACTACGTCATACCCCTTCGACCAGTCGGGATCATGGTAGATGGAAACTTTCGTGTCCCGACCCTTGCCCTCGTAGACCACGTCCCAGCTGATGCTGGCTCGCTGGCTGAGCCCCTCGGTAATGATCTGGATCTGGCGTTCGTAATCGTGGCAACAGCCCCCCGTCACCAGTAAGCCTTTTAGTTTTGTCTTGGCCTGTGGGGCTGCAGCAAATGCAGGTTCGGCCAACAGGCCTACCATCAAAACGACAGCAACCAGGTATTTCATCATGCCGGTCAACGTGGAACGTTTTCTCATCAATCGCATCCTTTTACTGGAGAAGAACGGAATACTCCGTGAATCGACGGTTTCAACTGAAAACCCAGTTTATCCGCCGGGAGAACCGAATGCGAGCAGGAGAGACAATACCACGACCGGAGAGCAGTAAAATCAAGGCTTGGCAACAGGCACCAGCCGGATTGACTTGAGCACCAGCAGTTCTTCTCCCGGTTTTTCCCCTGCCTTTACCGACAGGCGATGAACCCCACCTTTTCTGACAACCAGCGTGTACTCGTCGGTGCGAGCGGCGGTCCCCCCGGGGCTGGTGACCGTGCACATGACCTCCGCCTCATCGTTGACCTGCAGGAAGTAGGTTCCCTGGTTTGCCTCCGCTGTTGCTGCATAGCTAACATAGGCCTTGAAAAAACCAGGTTTGACGACCCTGAACTTCCAGCTGATCCAGTCGTCGGGATTCGTCCAGTTTTCGATCTGGCCCTCCAACTCCCTGACCTGGCAATGAATCGTCTCACCATGCAACCTGGCCACCGTGGCTACCAACTCGAGCGCCCCGGTCGCTTCCTGGTTTACCACCACCTCAACCGGTAGCTCCTCAAGCGGATCCTGCTGGCGGATTTTCCCCGCATTTTCATTCTCCTGTTGCGGTGTCGATTGGCGACCGGTCCACCAACCAAATCCCCAGATACCACCGGCAATCAAGAGTACCCCGACAAGACCGACCACGATTTTCCAGGAACTTCCTGCACCCTCCTCGGGTCCCAATTCCCTGGGTGCAGAACCGGTCGCCGCTGCCTTCTGTGGTCGTTCCTGGCCACTTATCACGGGAGCCGGTGGTGGAACCGGCGCTCGCGATGGAGGAACGGGAGGCCGCGACATTCCAAGCGGCCTTACTGTCGGCGCAACGTCACCAGCCAGCTGCGCATCGTAGGCGATCCGACTGTCAACCTGGCCCAGGCAAACGCGAGCCGTAGAAATCTCGTTCAGCAGCTGCTGGGTATGTCGCCCATGCGGCCCCAGCTGATGCAAGCGAACCTCGACCATGCATGCGTCCGCTGCCTGGTTAATCACGGCCACATCGCTCTCGAACCGCTGCAGGCCCAGCAATCGATAATGATCGACCGGGTGCTCCTGCGAATCAATACCCAGCCATTCTCGGTAGGGGTCAAATACACCTGTCATGAAACCACGAGTCCTGCCAGGCCTCAGTCCTGGTGAATTGAATCACGAAAAAAAGATGGAAGGAGCAACGGTTACTCCTTCCATCGCAAATTTTACTAACACAAATACGTTGGTCAACTTGCCTCCTACCCGGCTCATACCTGTTCCGGTACCACGAACGGTTTACGGTAAGGTCGCGTCAGCAACTGGTTTGCCTGGGCATCGTTGACAAATTGCTCTGTCTTGGCATCGAAATTCAGCTCACGTCCGAGCGTATACTTGCTGTCTTCCAGGCGAATTTTCACGGCCTGGAGATTATCCGCAACCATGCCAAAAGCATCGCTAACCTGCTGGTTATCACTGCGGCTCTTAACGCTGGTACTGAACGGAACTTCTTTCCCCAGACGATGAGAAATATTGGCCAGGTGACAGAGAGCGGCCGAGTAGTGTGCCACCTCCGCGTTGCAGTTTACATCTTCCGGACGGCGGCTACGGACTGCCGCGATAAAGCTACCAAACGGACCACCAGGCGTGACCTTCGCGCTACCACCGGAAATCGGTTCCGGTTTCCCACCGTTCCTGGGGTAAAAATTCCAGCCCTTGATCATCCCCTCGCTGGTATAGAATTCGTTGCTAACATTGCGCGGGGGCGAACCCGCTTTCCCGACCAGTCCACGCGTCTCGAAAACAAGCAAGGTTTCCCCGTAATCGTAGACCGCTAGTTGCATGTTCGGTGTCTCTCCCTGGTCTTTCCCGTCTGGCAGGAAACGTCCTCCCAGGCTCCATACTTTCCTGGGCAGGGTAGCGCCCTTGATGGCCCACAGGGCCACGTCCATTTCATGCACGCCCTGGTTGCCCGTATCGCCGTTACCGGTGTCCCAGAACCAGTGCCAGTTGTAGGTATGCAGGTTGCCATGGAACGGTTGCATGGGGGCTGGTCCCAACCAGACATTCCAGTCCAGGTGTGCCGGCGGCTTGCTGACAGCCTTGCTGCCAATGGACCAGCGAGGTTTGCAGCAATACCCTTTCGATACCAGCAGCTTGCCATATTTCCCTGACTGGATCGTGGCAATCTGTTCGGCTCGTTTCTGGTCACTGCGCTGCTGGGTCCCGTGCTGCACGATCCGGTTATACTTGCGGGCAGCTTCCACGCATTGACGTCCCTCGAAGACGTTGTGACTGATCGGCTTCTCCACGTAAACATCTTTACCCGCCTGGCAGGCCCAGACCGTGATCAGGGAATGCCAGTGGTTACAGGTGGCCACCGAGACGGCATCCAGGTTCTTGTCTTCCAGGGCTTCTCGAATATCCTGGACGCACTTGGGGGTATTGCCCCCGGCGTCACGTACGCGCTTGCTGCGTGAATCAAACAAGCTACTATCCGGATCAATCAGGTAGGAGACCTCTACATTCTTCTGCGGGGCAAACCCGGAAATGTGTGATGTCCCTCGTCCGTTGATACCCGCCACGCCGACACGCACGGTATCGTTGGCACCGAGCACCTTTCCAGATGACTTAGTCCCAGCCACGGTAAAGAGCGGGAAAACAGCACTGGCAGCAGCGGATCGTTTGAGAAACTTACGTCGATTCAATTGTGACATCACAGATTCTCCCTGATCGGTAGGATTTATGGAAAGGATCTTCACGAGCGGGAATCATCTCCCGGTCATGTTCCGTATTACAACATGCTGCCCACGGAAAGTCCAGAGAAGCCGGCCTCCTCAGGAGTGGCTTACTCGCCGATAATCTTGACCAGTATCCGCTTTCGTCGTCGCCCGTCAAACTCGTAGTAAAAAATGTGTTCCCATGGTCCCAGGTGCAACTGGCCATCGGTGATCGCAACGACCACCTCGCGGCCCATCACCTGTCTCTTGTGATGGGCATCGGCATTGTCCTCGCCGGTACGATTGTGCAGGTAGCCACCAGCTGCTGGATCGGTACCTGCATCGAAGGGAACCAGTTCTTCCAGCCAGCGGTCATAATCGGCGTGCAGGCCGGACTCGTTATCATTAATGAACACGCTGGCGGTGATGTGCATGGCGTTGCAGAGCACCAGGCCATCCTGCACGCCACTCTCGGCAACGAGACTCTCGACTTGCTCGTGAATGGAAACGATCCCCCGGCGCTCGGGCACCTCCATCCAGATTTCCCGTGTCAACGTTTTCATACTTTCCTCCCATCGGTATTTTCGTTCCCTGTTTATGTGCAGGCTGTTATGTGCAGGATGGTACCATATGGTACGATACGCGACAGTGCCGGCAACCACCTCTTTCCTCCCTCAACAAAAGCAAAACCATGAAAACCAATTGTGCCTTATCTATCATCCTACTGGTGGCACTAGCGGCCGGCGCTGCACATGCGGCGCCGCGGCCCAACATCGTGCTGGTGATGGCTGATGATATGGGCTGGGGACAGACGGGTTACTACAACCACCCGGTACTGAAAACACCTCACCTGGATGCCATGGCGCGGGGTGGTCTGCGTCTTGACCGTTTCTACGCCGGGGCCCCCGTCTGTTCACCGACACGG
>JAYGDH010000591.1:0-3033 GCA_046583055.1 Pirellulaceae bacterium
TGCAACTGGCACCCTACCGCTACAATCGCCCCGAGGCCCTGCCGGGAATCTGGCAGACCCAGTTGAAGACACTGGAAGTCAAGAATACCGGCATGGCCGTGACCGTCGATATCGGCAATACCCGTGATATTCATCCCAGGAACAAGCAGGAAGTCGGTCGCCGACTGGCCCTCTGGTCACTGACCAAGGACTATGGATGCGACGTCGGAGTTTACTCCGGTCCGCTGCTCAGCAAGGTCGATCAAGCCGAGGGGAAAGGAAGCATCACGGTTCATTTCCAAAAGGAGACCACGGGCGGCCTAAAAACCAGTGACGGGAAACCGTTGAGCCACATCGAAATCGCCGGCAAGGACGGCAAGTGGCATCCTGCCGAGGCAATGATTGTCTTTGGCGATCACCTGATAGTCAGCAGTAAGGATGTCAAGGAACCGGTCCATGTTCGCTACGGCTGGAATGAAGTGGCTGAACCGAACCTGGTCAACCGTGCCGACTTACCGGCTTCTCCTTTCCAGGCGAGTCTGAAGTAGGCCGTCGAACCACGAGGCAACGATGCGAAAAGCAGCTCTGCTGACAGGATGCCTGCTGGCGTGTTTGCTGGCCACCCCGCTGAGCAGCCAGGCTGCTGCCAAGCCGGGTGCCGCCATCAAGAATGTCCTCTTCATCATCTCCGATGACTTGAAAGCCAGTGTACTGGGCTGCTACGGGGATGCGCGCTGCAAGACACCTCACATCGACAAGCTGGCTCGCCAGGGCCTGGTTTTCGAACGGGCGTATTGCCAGGGAACGTCCTGTGGACCATCACGCCAGTCGTTCATGTTCAGCAAGTACAAGGGGCAGGGAAAGGTTAACCTGGGACAACATTTCAAAGAGAACGGCTGGTACAGCGCTCGCGTTGGCAAGATCTATCACATGAAAGTCCCCGGCGACATCATTGCCGGCACCAACGGAAAGGATGTCGCCTCCTCCTGGACCGAACGATTCAACTCGCAGGGCCGCGAGGCCCACACGCCTGGTGATTACGCCTGCCTGAACCTGAACATCTTCAGCAGGGAACTGGAAAACCGCCAGTCGACCCAGATGCCTCACCGCATGTTCGTCTCCGTGAAATACCAGGGAGACGGATCGGACCAACCGGATCACAAGTCGGCCACCAAGGCGATCGAGCTTCTCCAGCAGCACAAGGACCAGCGTTTTTTCCTGGCCGTGGGCATGGTTCGCCCCCATTACCCCATGGTGGCACCGCTGCAATATTTTGATCCCTACCGCTGGCAGGACATGGTGATGCCCCGGACCGTGGAAAACGACCTGGCTGATATTCCCAGGCTCGGATTGGCAGGCACCATCTCAACCACCAACCCGATCGGTAAGTATCCGGACAACCAGAAACGGATGTGGGCCGCCTACTATGCCGCCGTGACTTTCATGGACGAGCAGGTGGGTCGGATCCTGGATGAACTGGACCGACTCGGACTGCGGGACGAGACCGCCATCGTGTTTACCAGCGATCACGGCTACCACCTGGGCGAACACGGTTTCTGGCAAAAATCCAACCTGCACGAGGAAGTGCTGCGAGTCCCACTGATCATGTCCGTGCCAGGCATGCAACCCGGACGCAGCCAGTCCATCTGCGAACTGGTCGATATCTATCCCACCCTGTCAGAATTAGCAGGGTTGAAGATCCCCAAGGAAGTCCACGGGACCAGCCTGGTCCCGATCCTCAGGGATCCGCAAGCCACGGTCAAAACAGGTGCCCTGTCGTTTAACAAGGGATTCTCACTGCGGCAGAGCGACTGGCATTACATGCGTTATAACGACAAGACGCGAGAACTATACGACATGAAGAACGATCCTCACCAGTTCCACAACCGTGCTAACGATCCGACCTATGCAGACAGGATCAAGCAATTGGACGCCGCACTCAACACACGCCTGCAGGCGCATCAGCTCAAGGCGGCAAAGTAACTCACCCGACGGCAACTAGGGCCTGCTGCGTCCTGCCATCTTGATCGCTTCCAGGCGAGCCAGCATCTCCTTCAATTTCCCTGGCTCCTGCTTGACCAGGTTCTTCTTCTCGTGGGGATCGTCTGCCAGGTTGTACAGTTCGTATTTGCCGGCCCCTTTCTCAAAGGTCAGGTGCTTCATCGGCTTGGCATTGGCAAACGAGAGAACTTTCCAATCCCCCACCCGCAGTGCCAGGGTGGGTCCCTTGTTGGGTTGCTGGATGAGATGATCCCGCCCCTTGGCATTCGCTTTTCCCAGCAGCGCCGGTAAGACGTTGAAACTGTCCGGGCAGGCATTTTTGGACAACGACTGACCGGTCAATGCTGCCATGCTGGCCGCCAGGTCCACCGTGCAAACCATCTTGTCTGTCGTTCCCGGCTTGATCGTTCCCGGCCAACAGGTCACGAACGGTGTCCGGGTACCCCCTTCATAGATACTGTACTTGCCACCACGAAAACCTCCGGACGGCACATGTTTACCCAGTTGGGTGATTGCTCCATCATGGTAACCATCATCCAGCACGGGACCATTGTCACTACAGAAGACGATCAGGGTTTTCTCGGTGAGCTTGAGACGATCCAGGGTCTTTACCAGTTCTCCCACGCACCAGTCCAGCTGCGCGATCGCATCACCCCGGAAACCCAGCTTGGTCACGCCATGAAATCGTTCGTGAGGCATCCGCGGGACGTGGATATCGTGCGATGAGAAGAAGAGGAAAAACGGCTTGTCTTTCTTTGCCTCGATCCATTTCACGGATTGCTTGACCCATTCGTCGGCCAGGTCCTCGTCCCGCCAACGTGCCGCCTGTCCGCCGGTAAAATAGCCAATCCGGCCAATACCATTGTGGACGGTGTGATTGTGACCATGGCTCCAGTTCATTTTCAGCTTGGCACGCACCTCCGGATCTCTTCCGGTCGGATGATCGGGTGTCGGTTTCTGGCGTCCCACCCAGAGTGGATCTTTTGGATCAAGGTTTCGTACCCGGTGGTTCTCCACGTAGACGCTCGGCACGCGATCATTGGTCGTGGGCAA
>JAYGDH010000595.1:0-21310 GCA_046583055.1 Pirellulaceae bacterium
AACACCTATAGCCGTCAATGCGTACTGAGTTCCAGTTATTTAAGTAGTCAAAGTTTGATCAGGCATTTCGGGTTGGGAAAGGCAGAACAAGCGGATTCCGTGACAGTTCACTGGCCCAGTGGCAAGACGACCGTGCAAAAAAACGTTAAACTGAATCAACTGATCACAATCCAGGAAGAATAAATCAACCACCTTTGATTACTGGCCGATCTTGCCTGTAAGATTAATAATAGCCCTCGGGATCAGCGTTATTGAGAGGTTTTGGAGATGAAGAAAGCCCTGCTTATCGGCTTACCGCTGCTGGCCCTGCTCACTTGTGGGCTGGTTTTCGGTCCAGGAATCCGCGACGCTTACCTGCTTGACGGCCAGGCAGCCAACGATCACCGCCTGCGGGAGACCGCTACCGGTGGTAAACCGCATCACCAACCGATTCAGTATCGGAAAAAGGATGCTCGCCCAGCGATCATCAAGCCGGAATTCGTCGCCGCCGGCGACGCCAAGATTGCCGGTGGGACCAAGGGGATCGGAGTTTCGATCGATGGCAACAGTCGTTTCTATCCACTTTACGTTCTGCAATACCACCAGGTGATCAACGATACGGTTGGCAACAGTGCGATCGCCTGCAGCTACTGATCGAGCGAACAAACGCTCATGGTTCATGAGCGACGCTTGAAAGATACTAACGATACTATGGAGATGCGAGTTTCGGGGAAAGTCGTGCATGGCAACCTGGTCATGTTCGACAAGAAAACGGGTTCCGAGTGGGTGCAGGAAACGGGCAAGGCAATCGAGGGTTCACTGAAGGGCCAGTGCCTGACACCCCTGGATGACAAGCAGTGCACCCGCAATGTTCGCTGGGATGTCTGGAAAAAAGATTATCCTGATTCCAAGGTGCTCTTCTGCAGTCACTGCGAAACCCGTTGACTCGAAGTAGGCTTGCCCCGGCCAGCTATTCTTCCCGGGGAGACTCTGCTGGCTTGCTGGCAACGATTTTAGCCGTGGCTGCGATTCCGCTGGCGACAAAGTAGCCGAGCGGTTTGTCTTGCTGGTCCGTGATCAGCCAGACATGGCTGGCAAAGGTTTCCTGCACTCGCCGCTCACCCGGTTTCAGCTCCCCGTAGAGCTCGTGATCCTCTCCCCCGCACCACGCGACCACCGAATCGGCAACCAGGATCATGCCACGGGTGGTGATGGCAGATCCTCCGTTGGCTGCACTGGTAGGCTCACTGCCATGAGTCGATAGAGCAGCAGGATGGCCAATCCGACGAGACTGGATCCCAGCAGCATTCCGATCCACGTCCAGCGAGCAATGGCCGGGGTATCCACGAAACCAAAATGCACCTGTGTGTCGGCTGACAACGATGAAGATGACAGTTCGTAGACACCTGGCTTCTCGATGGAAAATCCATACCCGCGGTATTCGGCCGTATGCCACAACCGGGTCAATAAGTTGAATTCATGAACCTCGACGGCTGCTCCCGTTTCTTTCTCGACCACCTTGAACAGCACATCATCGAGCGTCGCATCACAACTCATCTCGTACCGTCCCGTTCTCTGGAAATCGCGATCCAGGGGAAAGTCGGTGCTAACAAACACGTCACCGGGAATATTCGGATAGTAATAGCGATGGGCGCGCTGTGACGTCCACAAGACGGCCACGACAGCGATTGCCAACAGTAATACCACCAGTAACCAGGAAAGTGATCTGGGCATTTCATATCCTCCCCTGGATTATTCCTTCGTAGCCCCGCCGAGGGTGACCGAGATCTTGTACTTGTTCTGCAAGTGCGCGTGCGCCTTGCTGGCTGACGAGGCCGTGGGATATTTCTTGCAACACAGTTGAAACGCCTTGATAGCCGGTTCCGTGGCCTTGAGCCTTTCATAGGTGTAGCCAATCTGCAACTGGGCCCAGGGAGCCAAAGCTTCATGGCCCTGGCGAATCTGACCATAGAGAACAAGGGCTTCCTTGTACTGTTTCAACCGCAGGTGACAGTCAGCCATCTGCCTGTAGTTTTCCGGAAAATTCTCGCACTGCCGAAAAGCCCCGATGGCCTCCTTGAGCAGGCCGGCATCCCGTTGCGTGGTGGCCAGTGCCCAGAGCCAGGTTTGCACGTTCGCTGCGTCGGTCTGGAGCAGTTCCCGGTAAACCTTGATGGCTTCCGGGTACTGACCGGATTCCCGGTGCGTGGCGGCTTCCTGGCCTTTCCAGGAGGCCGCGTTTTCCCGGTCCTGGCCTGCCAGTTGACGGTAAATCTTGATCGCCTCCGCCGGTTTCTTTTCACCTCGGTAGCTGGCAGCTACCCTGGAGAGTCCCTGGACCTGGTCCTTGAACTTCCGGTAGATCGCGCGTGCCTGTTCGTAACGTTGCCGACCCGCATGGTAGTTGCCCAATCGCCCCAGGATATCGTCACTGGAACCAAAGATCTTGAGCATCGCGTTATAGGCGGCCAGTACCTTGTCATCGCGCCGCGTATTCGCCTCTACCTCGATCATCCGATACCATTCCGCCATGGCCGCTGCCTTGAGTTCATCGGTGGAATAGTCGGTGGTAAAATCTGCTTTCAGATAGGCCACGGATCGGTCTGCCAGCTTATGACCCTGCGCCTGTGTTTCTTCTTTTGCCACCAGCGTGCCGATCGGCGAGCGGACATAGTAGTAGACGTAGTAGGTCAGTTGCTTATCCTTGTAATTAGTTGCCAGGCACTTCAGCGCATCATCAAACATCCCCTTGACAAAGTAATAGCTGGCCAGCGAATTCGCTGCCGTGGCACAGGTACCGGCCACGTTCTTGTTGCGGGTAATATCGAAGGTCAGGCGCTTGCGAATCTTGAGCAGGCTCTTTGCATCTTTCTCCGCGATAGCGATCTCTGCCAACCCATTGAGCGAATAGACGGCCACGGGATCCTTGGGATAATCGGTGATCGTACGCTGGTACGATTTCTTGGCCGTGGGAATGCGGCCAATGGTCACGTAGGTCCTGCTCATCAGGTAGGAGGCCTTGGCTGCCTCGGGAGCATCGGGCCAGTAATCGATCACTGACTGGAAGCCTTCCTTGATCGCCGTGTTCTGGCGACGCAACTGGTTCAGACAAAGGCTCCACTTCAACTGGGAATAGGGAGCTGCCTCACTTCGTTCGTAGAGTGCCAGATATTTTTCATACTCGGTCAGGGCGACCTTGTATTTCCCTTCCTTGTAATACTTCTCGGCAATATTTAACTGGTACCGCTCCACCTCGCGTAGTTTTGCCCAGCGTTCCAGGGACATGGTTTGCAGGCTTTTCTGTGCCTGCAGCGAAGACGGCAATACCAGCAGCGCGGCCAGAATCATCCATCCCGTGAATTTTTGCTTGATCATCCCTTGTCACCCTTCTTTTTCTCTTGTGCCATGCGCCACTTGGCATGCTCGGCATGTGCATAATTAATAATATTTACTCCCAGTTGGTAACACATGTTCCATACTTCCGGTGAAATACCAGCGTGGCCATCCGCCCAGGCATCCCCGATATCCCCCGGGTGATAGTAACAGATCCAGCGTCCATCCTTGAACCATCCCATTGCCTGGGTGCCGCCGTGCGGTGCCACGTAAGGGAACCTGGGAATCGCAAACGGAACCCGATGGATCTTGTCATCCGCAGGAATCAGTACCGGTTTCACATCAGGCGCAATGGACTGCATCATACCCAGGAACTGGTTATGAAAATGCTTGCTGCCCCCATTGTCTCCGAACAGCATACCATGCTTGTTATTCACATAGTCCTTCAGGATCTTGATGTCATTCTTGCCCAGGGAAATCGTACCCTGTCCCGTGATATAAATGAGGGGAGGGGAACGGATACTGTCAAACGCCCCCAGTTGCGTGGGCGTAACCGCCCTGGTCCGCTTATCAATTTTCTGGGACGTCAGCTCGGTGTACTTGATCAACATGTTCATGTCACCACCGATTCCGAAATCCTGGTCCCAGTCACCGCCGGAATACTCGAGCCGATAGAAGCCTACCATGCCCTTGGAGGTCCCGCCGGCGAATCCAGCACCCTCTCCTTCACCGTAACCAATCTTGTACTGGTGTGCGGTCACCTCATTCAGTTCCAGCTGGACTTCATCGATTTCAGGGATATCAAACAGGATGGAGCTGTACGGATTCACGATGAATTTCTTACGAATGATTTTCTGGACTTTCACGACCTGGGCAACCGTCTGTTGCTCACCACCTCCAGCCGGTAAATCATAGTACTGTGTACATCCTCGCAGCTGGCTCAAGATCATGCAGGCCACGACAAACAGATAGGCATAGGTGATGAACCCGGAGAGGGACTGGTTCAACCGCGGCGACTTGCGCCCGTAATACCAGGCCGCCGGGTCAAACGGGTTCCAGGTCTCAACCTCGGATTTTCGCTGCTTCTGTTGAAGCACTTCCTGGAGGTCAAATTTCTGCTGCTGGCGACGCCCCGACTCGATGCGCTGAGCAATCTGCTCCACTCCCCAGATATTCCAGATCAGCCCGATCAGGAATAGCATCACCAGGCCGGCACGTGACACGTATGCGCGCAGCAGTTCGAAATCAAACTGGTCAGCATTGTAAAGCAGGAACTGCCAGAACACGGGAAACGTGATCGTGAAAACCACCCAGAACCAGGGAGTTCTCGCACCGTGGACGTGATAACACCATCCCAGCCAGGTCACGCTGACCATGGCAATCAAGCCCAGCATCGAATACTGGATCATCGACGGCAGCATCAACACCCACAGCCAATCAATAACCACGGCAGCCCAGACGAGGCCGACCAGGATGGCGCCGCCTAGCTCGTTTCGGTTACGTAAGGTCGGCAATGACATGACCAGGGTTCCTGTTACTTCACATCGTCCAGCAGGTTATCCAGTTTATTTTCCAATGGATTCTCTTCCAGGCTGGACGCCTTCGTTTCCCCGATACCAAGTGCATTCGAGACATTTTCTCCAGCCGCGTTCGACCCGGCCTGTTCCTGTTCCTTGTCACCAGCTCCCTGGGACTGGCCGGCGGACTGGTCTGATTTCACCTTGGCTGCCGGGGGCGTTGCCTTCCCGGCCACGGGTTCCTCGTCGGCCAGGAAAAACGGGATCGCTGTAAAGAGCAGCAGGAGCACGGCAAAACTGGCTGCCGAAATCACGATACCCTGGACGAGGCCATTACTGGTCACCATTCCCATCACCTCCTGGGGACGACGGCCCTTGAGCTGGGTGATGAATTCCCGCAGCTCCTGCAGGGAAGCGGTGCCATTATCTCGTACCGAACGCAGATCGCGACCAATGCCGCTGCCGCCAACCCGGTTGTCCGGTTGTTCTGGATCATTCATGATTTATTCCTGTCTTTGTTCAAGTACGTGTACCAGATCCCCGCCTTTTTCACTAATCGCCTCGATCACGGGCTCAAAGTACATGGCCTGGGCATCCTTGTGGGCTTTCAACAATACGATGCGTTCACCGGCCGGTGCATCGCCAAGTAGTGCATCAATCTCGCCAGCCAGTTGGGCCTCTCCGACTTGCTGACCATTCACGTAAAACTTATTGTCACTATCAATCAATACCGCCACGCGCGCGGTGCCGGACGCCGTGATCTCCGTGGCCACGGCTGGCTCCCAATGCAGGTGACTGTCATCCTGTGCACGGGCCAGGATGACGAAGAAGATCAGCAGGTTAAAAGCGATATCTCCCATCGCCATGCTGGGAACTTCCGCCTGGGAGGCGCGACGCTTGATTTTCACCAGGTTCTCCTCCGCGCTAGGTCCCAGGGATGACAACTTCTTGTACTTCTTCACGCTGGATCGTCACGACCCCGCCCGCCTGCTCGATCATCTCGGTAATAGTAATCCAGTAGAAGTAAGGGGTCTCCGGTTTACTCTTGACCACCACGACTCGATCGGACTGCCGGGTCGCACTCGCCAGCGCCCGGGCAAGACCTTTCCGGAAATTACCGGGAAAGTTAGCGGGCAGCATCAGCTTGTCACCCAGGAAGACGCTATCGCGTGTCAGTTGCACTTCAATATTCTCAGTTGGTTGCTGCTGTTCATCCTGTTGTTCACTGCGGGGCAGGGTCTGTTCTCGCCCACTATCCGGTTGCACCGAGGCACAAACCAGGAAAAATATGATCAGGTTAAAGGCAATATCACCCGTGGCGCTGGCCGGCGGTTCTGCCAGTAGTTTTCGTCGACGACGCTCTTTCATGCGTTATTTCTGGCTCCCCTGTCCGGGATCGCCGGCGGCTGCCAACTGGATAGTCACTCCCTCGATCAAGTCCGTCGCGGACTGCTCGACCTTGAGGACAAATGTGTTGATCACGCTGGTAAAATAGTTAAAAGCCACGAATGCCGGAATACCCACGATCAACCCAAAACAGGTAGTCAGCAGAGAGACCTGGATACCACTGGCCGCAGCTTCCACGATATTCGTTTCACCCATTTGCTCCACGATCTTCTGGAACGCCACGATCATCCCCTGGACTGTCCCCAGGAATCCAAGCATGGGCGCAACACTGGAAATAGTCGCCAGCACGGGAATGTGCCGTTCCAGTTCCGCCACGATATGGACACTGTAATCATCCATGGCCTTGACGACCTGTTCCTCGGTACGAGCGGCATCGTAATTCAACTTACGCAACACATAATACTTTCGTAATCCCGCTGACAGGACAGCCGGCACCGGCCCCTGCTCACGGTTGCACAGCGCCAGTGCGTCCTCGATCTGGTCTTCATAGAGCAGGTTCTGGACCTGGTCCCTGATCTTAAAATGATCCACGTTCAACATTTTCAGACTACGGTATCGTTCGATAATGACACCGACAGCGAGAATACCCATGAGAAGAATGGGCCACATGAAAATGCCACCGTTGAGCAACAATCCGATCGCACCTGAATCAAAGAAACGCTCGACGGCACCCGGTTCATCGCTGTCAGCTTCCCCGGCAGATTCCTCGCCAGCTTCCTCCTCGGATCCAGACGCTTTCCCGGTATCAGCCCCCTGTGATTCCTCGGACGGTTGCGGTAGATCACCTTTTCCTTCGGTATTGGCAGGATCCGAAGTCGACTTTTCCCCGCCTGCTGGATCCACGGCCGCAGCCTTCTTTTCCTGCTCTTTCTTCTTCTCCAGTTCTCCCAGGATGTCATCCTGTGCAAAGCTTATCGGGCTAGACAGCGCCAAAAAGATACCCAGCAAGGCAGCGGTCATGGTGGCCGATGGCCTGGCCAACGTGGATTCATGGTGTCGTAAAGGTGCCAATGTTTCATCCTCAAGTTGTCGTCGTGCGAATCGTTAAACTAGTTGCCGTTGTCAATACTATTGGCTTCTGCTTCAAACTGGTTCAGCATTTCGGGCAGCGCCAGACGCCCGCGGGCATACTTCGCAGCATCACTGGACGGGAAATCCGAGTGACAGCGATAGTAGCGTCGAAAAGCGAACAAATTATTCTTACCCATGCGGTAACTTTCACCACTCCAGAACATGGCATCGGCCCCCAGTGAATCATCGGGGAACAGCTTGGCAAACTGGTCAAATGCCAGCCCGGCCTCTCGATACTGCTCGTTCTTGTAGTAACATTGCCCCACGCGGAAAGCCATGCGAGCACTGTGTTCATGCCCATCAAATCGTTCCAGGAACTTTTCTCCGACCTGGGCAGCGACCTGGTAATCCTCCGACTTGTAAAAATAATCCGAGATGCGAATCATGACACTGGAGATCAGCGGACTCTTGGGATACGTGGCAGCCAGTGTCACGTAGGCTTCCAGGGCCTCGTCATAATCACCTGCCTGCTCGTAACACTGGGCCATCTTATACTGGGCATCGGGCGCCAGCGTATGGTCACCATATTGATGCAGGATAATCTCGTAGGATTCAATCGCCTGCTTCCATTGCTCGAGTTCCTGGGAAAACTGACCCAGCAGATAAGAAATGCGCGGCACGTACTTGGGATCGGGATAATCCTCGATTACCTCGTTGAGGATACGTCGTCCCGCCTCGAGATCCGCGGTCTGTTCTTCATTGCGCTCGAGTTGCTTGTGACTCTTGAATAACTCGAAATAGCTTTCTGCAATCCTGAACTTGGT
Organism: Pirellulaceae bacterium; assembly: GCA_046583055.1. Classification (GTDB taxonomy): domain Bacteria; phylum Planctomycetota; class Planctomycetia; order Pirellulales; family Pirellulaceae; genus JAZADA01. Next base: position 8,072 of record JAYGDH010000595.1, read on the forward strand.
CTCCACCGCCAGGCCCTCGTCATTGAATGCCTTGGTAAATGCCGTCACCAGGCCATTGGTCCCGACCACCACGGGAACTTCCTGTTGCATGTCTACCGGTTCCGCGGAATCCGCGGACCGCGTATCGGTATAGGTCACGGTCACGATATCTCCGAAATACGACTCAATGAAAGGATTCTTCGGATCGAGGTTGCCAACCGTCGGAGTGGCCTGGGACTGGAGTGTAAAGGCGGCCGTGAACTCACCGCTATGGACCGTCGTCTCGAACAGTTCCACGATCTCTTTCTCACCAAGTTTCGTACTGATCGTGATCTGGATACGGTCACGATCGTTAGAAATATCCCGGTCCGGATCGCTAACTTTCAGGAACAGCTTCTCGCCCACATGGAGTTGTTCCAGGGGTTCCTCGTATTCCCGATCGGTCACCTGCAATTCACCCGTTGTAACCAGTTTCCCGGCATGGTTACGAAGTGCTCGTTTACCCGACAGGTTAACCTCGTCACGGTACTGGGCCGTGATCGTATCCTGGCCAGTCAGGTTCAATACCATCGCAACCAACCCCGGGAGCGGTTCGGAATCCTCGGTTCCATCATGAACACGTCCAATCAGCCCACGTGGCATCTCACCGGTAAGCGGAATAATCGCGGGGCTATCCTTGCTGCCCAGTTGCAGAATCACCTGCCCCACGAATCGGCCAGCCAGCAGGGCCTGGTTCCCAGTCACACTCTGGGGAAGATCCGAATGGGCGTTACTCACCACGCATTCCACGACAACCGTGGACCCGCCACTGGTCTGCAAGGCAACGTTGATCCTGCTGCCAGAATCCTTGGCACGATCCGGATCGATCACCTCGACCAGCAACGGCACAGCAAACGCCACGGCGGACGATTCTGATGGTTCCGCATCGGACAGGTAGACAGCCGAAACAGTACCTTGCTGGTTCGATCTCCTGGCCAGCGAAGGAATGATTCGGATCGTTCCATCGGTCGGTTCGTTCACGAACACGGCAGTTTCTCGCGGAACCGTATGCCCCGGGAAGGTGTTCTGGGTATCGTGATATCTCAGGTAGACCACGTCTCCCTGCTTGACTGTCAGCCGGCCTTCTTCCTTGCCTGCAGTGGTATCAATTTCGCGGGTAAAGATACCCGAGTTCGGATCGGTTTCCGTGGCTTCCACTTGGATCGGTTCGCCATCATTGACAGCCACTTCGACCATCACCTTATCAATCTCATTGGTCTGATCCTCGTCAAAATCGACCACCTCGACCACGATTCGTTCGCCCGGCTCAACACGCATCAACTCCTTGCGTTGGGTCGAGACACCACCTCCACCTGCCTGCGACAGCGTGTAGGAAATCGCATTGATCTCTGCATTGTTGTAGGTCGCGGTTAATTCATGAGTCAACAACTGGCTGGTATCCAGTTCGTTCTGGGTAAATTCATCGGTATAGGTGGCCACGACGCGATCTCCCGCCGCGATCTCCAGTGTCTGGTTACTGGCCAGTGAAAGAATATCAGCATCCGTGGGAATCTGGTCATTACCCGTCACCGCGTCCCCCACCTCGATATGGTTAATAGCCACGGCGTCTCCCACGTACTCGTTGACGACGACCCGGGTGTAGCGAAGTTCCCGATGCGGGAACCGGAATTCCCAGGCACCCCCGTTTTTCACGACGGCATCGCGTTCGATGGGGCGTAATTCGATCGCCTTGAGTTCCATCAGGTTGGAACTCACGGTGGTTGGTGTGAAGACAAGGTTCTTTTGGCCCGAGGCCTCGACCATCAGGTTTCCTACGAAGAACGTCCTGTAAGTATCCCAGGAACCGGTATTCATCACCGGGTGGACCAGCAACTGGTTACCGAAATCGATATTGACGACATTCCCGGTACCGCTGCGAGAATATTCAAGCCACAACTCGTAAACGCCTGGTGGCGTCCCGTCCATGTTCAACGTCAGCAGGTCTTCCACGGTATTCCAGTTCTGGGTCACCATCGCTTCACCCTTCTCGACCAGGGCAAAGGTTTCCGTTTTCTTGGCCAGTTGCGCTGCCTTCACATCCAATCGCTTGACCACCTTGGGCGCAGTAAGGATCTCGACCTCGCCCGGCTTGGCCGACACGAACTGTTCCGCCCGCAACGGTTGCAGGATCACACGCTGCGTATCAACACTGGCCATCGCGTAATCGAGCGCTGCTCCCTGCTGCTGGTTCCCAAAGGCACTGAAGGCCGTGATCTCGTGCTGACCTTTCTCCATCCAGACATCAACCGTTCTCGCCCCGGGAGCGACGGCAAGTTCGAGAACTCCGTTCACGACCAGGCCCGTGGTGTTACCTCGGACGCGAAACCGTACGGCACCAGATTTTTCAATTCCCAACAGTCCATTCCAGATAATGGAACGGGCAACCGCCTTCTCTCCCTCGGGAATCTCCTCGGAAAACTTCAGTTCTGATTCCACGATCGAGGTTTTCACATCAGAAACACCGGCCAGGCCCACGACCTGGTTCCAGTCACGGTAGGCCAGGTGATTGCCCATGACGATGGTTTGCTTGATCCCGGAAATTTCCTTGGCAACGGGGGCCACCAGCGCACGCTGTGGAAAACTGGAAAGGCGAAACCAGAATTCTCCGTCGTAGCTTCCCAGGAGGTCCATTCGGACCGGGGTATTGATCTCCTGTGAGGGCGTGGCGATACTTACCCGGGAGATGGAATACAGGTCCTTCATATCCACGGTCAGGATCTTGGGAGCTGCCCCATCTGGCTGGCTGGACCAATATGTCTTGGGGTCCTTGTCAATCGCCATCAGCGGACTGTGACCAATCGCCGAATCGGTCGCCAGGGCTCCAGCCGGCAGTTCGGCGGTTTCCACTTGGCCTTCAAAAATGCCGCTATGGGGTCCCGTCTCGGTAATGGTCACCTGAACCTCGTCACCACTATCGGTCACCATCTTGACCACCAGTTTGTCTCGGGCAGGACCCAGGTCACGATCCTGGTCCTCGACGCGGATGTAAAGTGGATTCCCTGGCTTAACCTGGTTCGAGGGCCGGACCTGGGATAATCTCGCATCCCCCGTCTCTTTCTCCTGCTCAGCGAGTGCCTGGCTAAACGAGATTTCCTCGTCACCATCGAGCGTACTGCTGGCAATTTCGAAATTCGCACTGGCAGCCACGCGAATATCTACATCGGACAAGGGAACGCTCTTGAATTCCTTCTTGAACTCGTCCGGGTAATCACAACGAATCACGTCCTTGCCGGTCAGTTGCAGACGGCCATCGCCAACAGCCACCTCGCCCAGGGTGGTTTCCAGATCGGTTCGGAACAAACCCTTCCCGGCCCCCGTGGAAACCAGGTAAACCATTTCACGATCTTTCCCTGGTTCGGTAGTGACAATCACCGGGATCCGGCTCTGGCCGCGACTGATCCCGAGATCACTGTCATGGACTACGATCGAGAGCGGCATACCGGGAGCATGACGATTCTTGCTGCGCCGCCCCAGTCGACCAATCGTGCGCAGCAGGTTCAACTGATCAATGTAACGCTCCTCGACACGATAGACTTCTGCCAGGTTATAGAGTGTCTGGTTTGCCAGTTCGACATCCGGCACACGTTCCAGGACGCTGCGAAAGATTGCCCGGGCCTCATCTCGATCACCGCGCCTGAAGGAGAGCACACCTCGCAGGAACTCAGCCCGCACCACGATCTGGGTATCCGTGCTGTTGGCCAGCTTATCGAACACCTGCGCGGCCTGGTCAAATACCTTTTGTTCCATGAACGACTCGCCGATTCCAAACTGGGCTTCCACGAACTGAATCGTGTCCGGATACCGGTTGACGACCGTGGTAAATTCACTGCGTGCAATGTCAAAACGACGTGCCTTGAAGTAGTTGCGAGCCAGCAGTAATTGCATGGTTGCCTTGGCCTCCAGGCCCACCTCCTCGGACTCGGTGTTCTTGACAATCCAGGTGCGCACCAGGTCTTCCACGTAGTTAAAGTTCTCATCGCCCCCGGCGGCGATCAAGCGTCCCACGACAAATTCCACCAGGTCCACCGGCATCAGGTGACGATGCTCATCAAACAAGGGCTTGTTCTTCGTATAGAGTTCAAAGGCCAGTTCCTGGTCTCCCAGTCGCAAGTAGAGTGCTGCCTGCAGCAGGGGTGCAATCGGACTGTCCTCGTCAATAGTCAGCCCCACTTCTCCAATCTGGGTATAGCTCTTGCTGACCAGGTCGCGAACGGCTTTATGTCGCCCCTCGTCCACCGCGGAAAAATTTTCCAGGATCCCGGTACCGATCGTCGTGGCAACAACATGTCGCTGATTGGCTGCGGCAGCTCGGACAAATTGAGTTAACTGGTCAAAACCCCGGTAGGTCTCACCGCTGTTGATCGTCGTCGCCTGGTAGACAAGCAACTGTTGCGTGAGCGGACTGGTGGCTGGATCTGCTGCATCGGCGAGGAACATCTGTGCCACGGGGGAAGCCAGTTCCAGGCCCAGACGGGCAAACCGCTGGAGAAATTGTGTTTTCTGTGCCGGCGGCATTTCTTCATCGGCGCGCAGGGGGGACAGGTATCCCACCACCGCGTAGGGATCTAACCCGGAACTACGGAAGGGACGTTCCACCCTGCGTTTCTGTTCCTGTTCCAACAAAGTCAGCAGTCCGTTCCAATCAACTTTCTTACCTTCTTCGGGGGCCAGGTAGATGGCGGCCAGTTGCTGAATCAGGTAACCGTAGTAATCGGAGTTCTTGGCAATCCCCTGTTGCAGGAGCTGGATCTTCTTCGCGCGATCCATCTCGAGGGCCAGCAGTCTCATGACACCGTCTCGAGTAGAGATCGAAACAATGGGTGCATTGGCGGCAATCGTGAATCGTTCCCGGGCCTCGTTAGCGAGTTTCAATTCCTGCAGCACATCCCCCTGCTCGATGGTATAGCTGGCCACGTAACCGTGTTTTTGTTCTTCCCGCTTGATCCAGCTGTATGCCTGGCGAGCCAGGTTCGCGTCCTTGTTACGACCAGCGCAAATCATCATGCGTCGATGCAAATCCGGATCGCTCGACTTCCATTGGAACCTCAACATGTGCTGCATGGCTGCCCGACAGTCTTCCGGCGTGCCATAGTCTGTTGCAAAGGTAATATAATTGCGCGCCACCAACTCGTCCGCAGGAAACTTCCTGACCCACTGGGCATAATACGGGGTTCCCTCACCACGCTTGGCGGCCGGTGCATAATGTCGATAGTAATATGTCTGCTGGTACAGCAACCGGGTCGCCATCTCGTTATTCATGGCGTTGAAGTAATTGGGTTGCAACAGTTGACTACGAATCTCGGCTGACTTCTTCGTGGTCCCGGAGGAAGTCACCCACAGCTTCAGGAGGGGATCCCGATCAGCGGCGTCCAGTTCCTGCTTCAGGATTGCCACGCGTGTCTTGAGGTCCTTGTTGCTCTTCTTGGCCGCCAGCCAGGCCTTTGGATAGTTGAACAGGTTGGCATACTGTAACGATTTCTTCCGTGCTGCCAGTACCATCTTGACATCCCTGCGGAAGGTATTGTCATCGGGAGAATTGACAAAGAGGTAGCTGATCATCGTCTGGGTATCACTGCTGTTTTCAGCCCAGCGAGAGAGGAATTCCCGGCATAACGCCAGAGACCGATTCTTGTTAGCTGCTTCACCCGTGTAGATACTGAACGCCAGGTAACGATATAGTCGAGCTCGACTGGCAGGATTCTGCTGCTTACCAAGGGCGCTGCGGAAGACCCGCTCGGTGTCCTGGAGTCGAGGCAACTCGCTGCCATTCTCTCGCAAAAAGATACCGGCGGCATCAAACGTGACGGCATCTCCCTGCAACGCATCGCGAATCAGTGCCAGTCCCTTGGGCTTGTTCTTGGCCCCCAGGTACTGGTTAGCCACGTACAGCTGCAGGGTCCATTTCCTGGCATCCTTGGGATACTTCGACTTGAACTGATTCATCAAGCCTTCTGTCTGCGCCGCGTTCGCCTGGCTGTTGTAGACATTCATGACCTGGGAATAAAGGAGATTCGCCTCATCGCGAATCTGTCGGACTCGCTGGTAAGCAGCAGCCGCGTTGGTGTATTGCTGCAACTTCTCATAATTCTGTGCGGTGAGCAGGTGCCATTGTCGCTGGCTGTTCGCATCCCCAGCCATGCGCCGCTGCAGCAGCTTGGCAATTACGCGGTTCGATTCGACTCTTAATTCCATGGTGGCGTACAACTTGGCAGCATTTTCCCCCATGAACTGGGCAAAGGTACCATTAGGCATCCGGTTAAAAACATCTTCTGATAGCTCACCACCCTGCTTCTGGTACTGGCCTCCCAGGGCCTGGTAGCGAGAAACCGCCATGGCCGCATACTTCTTCCCAACCGGGTTATTCCCGTTCCGTTTCCAGACGGCATGCGCGGCGACCGCGGCTCCCTCGCGATCAGTGGTTTGCATCAACGCATCAGCCAGGCGCACTTCCACAGAATTGGCCTGGGCCGACTTTCCATAACGTTCCAGGTATTGCCGGGAAGCCACGATCATGTCCTTGTTGCGTGACAACACCTGGAGCCCATCAATCAGCTTGAACATCATTTGTTGATGCTGGGCGTGCTTGATCTGGATAGTCGTAAATCGTTGGCAAATGCGTACCAGGCCCAGCGCCCGACCGTGTTGGTAATACTGGTCAGCCAGTTTCAACATCAGGGCGGCAGCTTCCGGCGAAGCATCCTTGTACTTACCCAGCTCCGATTCCAGCTGGCTGAGTTGCTGGTTCACATCCGGCTCTGCCGGTTTCTCCTGGGCCAGGAGCGGATTGGCCAGCAGGACCAGGGAAAGGAGCAGGTAGCCAAACAGGTGACGATACTTGGTGACACAATTCATGAGTTTAAGCCCCGTGGGTTATTTTCACGCAAAGATGGTCTGGGAAGGAAGGAGGCTGGACGCCTGGCATCAAAATCCTGACTTGATTAATGCCTCGGCAATTTTCTTGGCATCCGGTGCCAGCTGGCTTTCCGGAAAATCACCAATCAATTGCTCGAATCGCCTGCGAGCCTGTCCCTGGCGATTCAGACGATACAGGCAGCGGCCATAGTTAAAGAGGATGACATCCAGGAAGCGAGCATCCGGGTGGCTCTCGAGGACTGTTTCAAAGGTATCGATGGCCCGGGCATAATCTTTCTGGTCGTAGTAGTGGGAAGCCATCTTGGCAACGGCCTCGCCCACGCGACCACTTTCCGGAAATCGGTCGTAGACTTTCTTATATTCCTGGAACGCCCGATCTCGCATCTGGGCTATCCCGGCCTCACTGGTCTGTGCCTTGGTCATCGCCTCGAAACACTCCGCGATACCAAACTGGGCTTCACCTCGCAGTTGGCTGGTCTTCATGTTCACCAACCGCGTGTAGATACCGATCGAACGATTCAGATCTCCCTCGGCCCGGGCCACGTCGGCCAGTTGCAGGAGTGCATCATCCACGAAACCACTGGAGGGAAACTCGCGTTGCAGGCGCGCGCACATGGCAGCTGCCAGGTTAAGTTGGTCCATTTCAAAATAGACATGCCAGAGCTGAACGTAGGTCTCCTCGAGCAATCGCCCCCGCAGTTTCTGGACATCGGGCATGACCTTTTCACAGACATCCAGGGCCTGTCGATATTTATCCTTGGACTTTTCCTTGAGTCCGAATTCCTTGTAGCGATTAGCAATCCTGGTCAGTGCATCCGCCGTCTTCAACTGCGTCTGGACACGCAGTTCCTCGTCAGATATCAACACGCGGGTCACGCGCACACCACCGATATTTCCTTCCAGGCAACGTCCCCTGGCCGCCACAACATTCGTTCCTTCTCCCGTGTTCAACTGGTCCTGATAGGTAATCCGGACCTCGTCGCCAGGCAACGCCTGCAGGATGGCATCGCCCAGGATCTTCTCGTTACGCACGACGGAAACCGTGGTACGAAAGATTCCCGTGTGAATCGCATTGGACGGGGGCGGAACGGGAGCCGCTGGTTTTTCCTCGACCGGTTGGTCCGACGTGGCTTCCCCTTCTTTGGCAGGCGTAGTCGTTTCTTTCTCAACCGGCATCGGGGCAGGAATTACTGGCAGTTTTCTTCGGACAACCGTCTCCGTCAACGTGACGTCAAACGTCTCAATACGCTTCAATGGATCGATCTTTTTTTCCTCGGCCAGCAGTGGCAAATCATCAACAGCAGTGGCCTCGGCAGGCTTGGGATCCTTCTTGGTCTCATCAGGTACCCCGTCCCTGGCCACCTGCGCCGCCATTTCCGCTTCGATTTCTTCTTCCGTCTTACGACGATATATAGCGACGGTAGCCTTGATGACGTCGGCTTTCTCGGTCACATCACGATCTGCGTCAATGATCTCGATATTCACAGTCTTGCCGAGCACCACACCGTTGAGGCGCTCCCGGTAAGCTCCGTCCTTGATTTGCACGATGCCATCCCCGACGACAATCACCTCGGAGATGACTTCCAGGTCAACCGTCTTGTCCGCGGTATGTGCATCGGTATAAAGAACCTGGATCTTGTCGCCGCCCTTGACCTCCAGTATCCCGTTGCCGGGCTGCGGCACTCCCAGTTGCGTCATCACCGATCCCAGTACCACGCGCACGTTACGCCCCACCGGGAAACACAGAACTTTCTCGCTATCACCATTGCTCGACTTGCAGACCACGGTGATGCTCTCCTCGGCATCGAGCACGGCCAGGTCCGCATCCTCGATCTTGATAAAGAATCGTTTTCCTGCTTCCAGCTTGCCGCTGTTGCTGTCTTCATCGGTCAGCGTGGTCCCCACTTTCTCGAGGGCCTCGATGGCGCGGCTGTAGTGTCCCTGCTGGAAATGCCCGAGCCCGATATAGTAGTAGGCCTGGTTCACCTGGACACTGACCGGAAACTTCTCGATCACGCCACGCATGACCTGGAAGCACTTGCCATAGAGTCTCCCGTGGTAATGACAGACCCCGACATTGAGCGTGGCATCCGCACGCTGGGAATCATCGCGATTCTCTTCCGAGCTGACAGCCTCGAAGTGAGTCCGGGCGCGATCATAGGCACGTTCCCGGTCCAGGTAATAGGTTCCCAGTCGCATGTGAGCCGTGTACCGCACCCGGCTGCGCGGATAACGTTCGATGACCGACTTCCAGATTTCCAATGCCTTTTCCGGCTCGCTGGCATCCAGCCGCGCATCGCCTGCCTCGACCAGTTGTCGAGCAGCACGATCTTCCACGAGGGAACCGCGTAACACCGGTTTCGCGGGGATTTTTTCCTGGGCCTGGGCAATGCCACAGCAAGCCGGGAAAACCAACCAGGCAGCCAATGCGATAACGATACTTGAACGTGTCATAGGACCTTGAAACCTTGCATATCCGGAAGTAACCATTCGTCAAAAAAACCTGGCAGACCACCCACGTGGTCATGCCAGGTTTTTCCGTAAAACCAATCTATTGTATCAAATCCAACTGGCAGGCAAACTAGCCAAACAGTTCCATAACGGGTTTCCCGTTATCTACCAGTTTCATGGGACGCTGAAGAGGCGTCATGACTTCCTTGTCGTGATCAATACCTAGTGCATGACATAATGTTGCATGAATACTGGCCACCTCGATGGGTCGATCCTTGGGCATCGCTCCATCTTCATCGGAAGAACCGATGACCTGGCCACCCTTGATTCCGCCACCAGCCATGAAGCAACTGAAAACGCCTGGCCAGTGATCCCGGCCGGCATTATCGTTGATTCGTGGCGTACGACCAAACTCACTCAACATGAGCACCAGGGTTTTCTCCAGCATCCCTGTCTGCTGGAGGTCCTCGATCAGAGAGGCCAATGCCGGATCCATGACTTCACCGTGCGAGGTCATGGCCGGGAAGTTATTGCTGTGAGTGTCAAATCCACCGCGATTCACCTGGACGAAACGGACACCCGTCTCTACCAGTCTCCGGGCCAGCAGCGCACCGCGGCCAAAATTCGTATCCCCGTAACGTTCGATCGTGGCGGGTTTCACCTTGTCTAATGCGAAGGCTTCCAGTGCCGGGCTACGCATCAGCCGTACCGCTTCATTAATCGACGTCTGCGTCGCCGCCAGTCGGCTATCCTTGGAACGACCCTTGAAACCCTTGTTGAATTTTTCCAGTTCTTCCAGTCGGCGATCACCGCGGACCTTGGCAATTCCTTCCGGGAAAGCAAGGTAGGGATCTTTCTCACCCGGGGCCGCAACGTAATAGGCCTCACACTGCTGACCCAGGTAACTGGCCCGTGGGGCCTGTCCACTGATCGTCACGTACGGCGGCAGATCACTCTGGTTGTCCAGTTCGTGGACCACGACCGAACCAACACCAGGATGACGCAGATTGGCGCCAGGCAGGTAACTGGTCTGCAGGTTGTAAGTGGCTCGCCCATGGGCACCCTGGGTACCGGCGATGGAGCGAATCAGGGCCGCATGGTGCATCTGCTTGGCCAACTTCGGAAAGATCTCCGAAATCTGGATCCCGGGAACCGACGTGGAAATCGGATCGAACTCACCCTGGGTCGGACGGCCTGGCTTCGGATCCCACGTATCGATGTGGGACATGCCTCCACCGTTCCAGAAGAGAATCACGTGCTCGGCCTTGGCCGCGTGATCCTTACCCGCAAAAGCGAGCAGGTCACGGATACTCAATCCCAGCAACGATGCACCAGTGGCACCCATCATGGTGCGTCGGCTTAGCTTGTATTCATTACATCCCATGGGTCAATTCTCCTCGTTCGTGTTAACGCTATCATCGTCGCACAAAACTTAATTAAATCACTGCCCATCATCAGGGCAGAAAACGGAACTCATTGCTGTTGAGTAAAACCCATCGCAAATCAGCCATGCCATCAGTCGCGGTCCCTGCCCCTTGCAAGATACCGATGGCGTTTGCCATTTCATCCGCGGAAGGTTCCCGTGTCAGGATCTCGCGGTAAGCAAACTTGACAGCCTCATCCAACCGCGGCTTCTTACCGGCCAGGTACTTGTGAATTGGTTCCAGGTTGCCCACACGAGATGCTTCATGCGTCAGGCGACCGTTGAGCATCATCAGGGCCTGTCGCATCGAGGGGGTCTGGTTACGTGCTTCTCCCAGGTCGTTGCGCGAGGTCTGCCCAAAGACACGGACAAAGTGCCCGATGGGAGCAGGGCTGGCCATTCGCAGCGACGAACTAAACCGTGGATTGTCATCGATCGTCCGCTTGACGATCTTCGTTTCATATTTCATTCCAGGTCGTGTCACGACCCGTTCCATGGCCATCCGTTCTGCTTCCAGTTGTTCCGCAGTTTTCACCTGCATGCGTTCTAATTTCACTTCATCACCTGGATTGAGCAGGGCGGCGAAATCCAGCTCGATGGCTTCTTCCAGCTTGTAACCAGCCGTCGTCGCCGTGCCGGCCAGCTTCATCTTTTTCATCTCGGCAGCCTCATCCTGGCCACCCCCCTCGATGAGTGCCTGGGCAACGGGCTCGGTCTTGTCCTCTCCACCCAACAACACGCGAATCTCCTGCTCGATCTCTTTCTCGTTCTGACCGGCCGTGTATTTTACGTCAAACAAGTGCCCTGCCGTGACGATACTGTCATACAGGGACTCGCTGTACATGCGACGCAGGGGTGTTGCCAGGAACGAGGATTCCAGTTCTTCCTGGACCAGTTCCGTGACATCCCGAGGAACCTGTTTCTGCTGGTAGGTATCAGTCTGGATGATCGTTCGTACCAGCTGGCGAAAGCTGAAACCACTGGCCACGAAATCGTCGGCCAGCAAACCGAGGGCACGCGGGTGGCTGGCGGGATTATCGGCTCGGAAATCGTCCACGGGTTCGACAAACCCTCGCCCTACCAGTTCTTTCCAGACACGATTTACAAAGACCTCGGAAAAATAACGATTGCGGGGGCTCGTAATCAAGGCCGCCAGCTCTTCCCGGTATTCACTCTGCCGGTACAGGCTGCCCTTGATATTGATCTTGTTAATCTCGCTACGTGCCTCGTCCTGCCCCGGGTCGCCCGAGCCACCAGTAGCACGTGTCACTTTCTTGTCTGCATCGGCCAACAAGGCATCCAGGGAAGGTCCCTTGCCCTTGCTGGCGTCTCGCTTTGCAGCTCGTTCCTCGAGCAAGGCCTCGTAACGCGCAATGAATTCCGGCTTGGCCTTCTTGTCCATCATGCTAAACGGAAAAGAAGGTACCAGTGCCTTGCGATCCGCCGGATCTGCCTCGTCTTCCGGGGGCCACAGGACCGTGGTCTGTTTCGTCTCCGAGGTGTAAACCGCCCGTGTAAAATTGCTCTCGTAACGGCGTGTTTTACCAAAGTAGGCGGCGACCGAGTAAAAGTCCCTGCGAGTCCACTTGTCAAAAGGATGATCATGGCACTGGGCACAACCCATCCGTACCCCAAGGAAGACCTGTGACGTCACGCTGGCCATCGCCAGTGGATCAGCATTATCACCCAGGATAAAACCCACCTCGGGAACCCGGCCGGCCTTGCCGTTGGTGGCGATCAAGCGAGATGCCAGCTGGTTGTAAGGCAAGTCATTCTGGATAGCCTGGTGGACATAAGCGATCAACGCAGAACCACCCGTGACGTTGCTGCGCAACCGCAATAGGTCCGCAAAGAAAACGGTCCAACGGTCTGCAAATCGATCACTGGCGATCAACTTGTCGACCAGCAGATCACGACGCTTTGCCTGCGGCCAGGCCAGATACTCGTCAACCTCCACAATAGTGGGAATACGACCGATGAGATCAACACTGGCTCGACGCAGAAACACCATGTCATCGATCTTGCCAACCGATACATGGGTAACGCCACGCTCCTTGTTCTCAGCAGCCAGCACCGTGTCCAGCGTCTCGGCAGCCTGTAAGAAACCGGTCCAAAAAACAACCAGGATGGTCATGGTGGCAATGATTTGTTTCGTCACGAATCCAATCTCCGTCAACAATACTAATCGAGCTGCGAGAACCCATCAAACAACGTTAATATATACTTTATATCGGCGATGATTACAATCAACACGACTCCAGATTGACACTAAAAAATAGGGAGAATGGGGGATTCAGCAACTCTTCCAGCGGCCTCCAGCCAGTGATTAAATCAGAATCCACCGGGTCATCTGCTTTCTCTGTTTTCGCTAGCTGTACAAACGCTCGCCAAAATCGATCCCTGGCCTCAATGAAACCGTCACCGGAAGCAGTCGCGCCAGTCAATTCGACCGCCGCCTGATGGCCAGCACCTGG
>JAYGDH010000025.1:0-2837 GCA_046583055.1 Pirellulaceae bacterium
GCCTGGACCACGGAAATGCCTAGTGCCAGGGAGTCAGGATCCTTGCTGGTTAGTAACTGCTCGATCGGTTCTTGCCAGCTGTCGGCCAGCGGTAACGACCGCCCCATAGCAATCGTTTCGAGCAACCAGGTACGCGACGCATCCTCGTTCAGTTTCTTGCCGACCAGTGCCTGGAAGGAGGGATCGGCCAGGAAACCCGTCAGTAATCCGCGAGCCACATCATGGCGTGATTGAAGGGAAGTCTCGGACTCTAACCATTTGGCCAGCGATGGCAGGGCCTGGCGACTCCAGTCAGGATGCTGACGAACAATTTCCAGAGCTGCCAGTCGCAACGCCTTGTGGTCGGTATCCAGCAACGGCAGCATCACCTCGGCACTCAGCTGGGCCGGGTCGATCTGATGCAGGGCAATCATTCCCCGTCGGGCAGCCTCGCTGGCCAGGGTCGATTGCGTTCCTGTCGTGGTAAAGTGTTTTAGCCCCAGCAAACGGGCAGTGGTGGCGGCATCATTTATTTCGATGAGGGCGTAAATCAGGGCATGTTCCTCGGAGCGATCTACGTCGCGGTGGAGATTGGCTACCAGCGTGGGCAGAGCACTGGCGTCACCGATACGACCAATGGCCTTGGCGGCCTCGCGGCGCACGGCGGGTTCATCTTGTTTCACGATGGTCAGCAGCGCGGGCAGTGCGGCGGGATCGGGGTAGGTAGCGAGGCTGCGGCAGGCCGTCAGGCGGATGCTGGCAGCATCATTGGCGAGGGCCAGTCGGATAGCGGCCTGGGCGCGCGGGTCGGGTGTCTTGCCGACGATGCGTGTCAGGGCCCAGAGGGCGTTGCGACGCTGCTGGACATCCGGTCGCTGCAAGAGTTGCTTGAGGATATGTACGATACTGCTGCCCCGCTGTGCGCATTGCTCGATGGCACGCTCGCGGACCTTGAATCGAGAGTCTTGAAGCAAGGTGATCAACTGCGCCGATTCCAAATCGTTCCAGGCAATATTTTTGCCCCAGGGATCCTCGATCGGTTTCATGTCGCTACGACGGATACGATAGATTGCTCCCTTGATGTCAGGCTTGGAATACTGGGAAGTCGGACAACCGCGATAGAACCAGCCGCCGGTATCGACGACCAGCAGACTACCGTCAGCGTCTTCGAGCACGTCGGTAATATGAATGTCCGGGCTGATCCCGGAAAGAAACTCGCGTTGTACTGCCACGAAGGTCGCTCCCTGGCGTTGCAGTTCTACACGGACCACTTTGCCGCCGTTAAACAGGGCCGTGAAGAAGTTGTTCTTGAATTCGGGTGCCACGTTGCCGCTCCGATAACGCATGGTGCCCGACACGGCAACGTGACCGAACTTGTGCACGGGGCCGAGTAAATCACCAGTGCGTTTGCGTTCGTAGAGCACCCGTTCGCTGTGAGGGTAGACTCCCCCGTAAAGCCAGTGAACCAGGCAGTCGATACGGGGACGCGTGTACATGATGTTGACTGTTCCCAGTATCTCGCCCTCGTCCGTGAAATCAACTTCCACGGGATTATCCATGCCGCCACCACAGTGGATGCGGACGTCGGATCCATCGGGCTTACAGGAGAAAATGTAGGAACCGGCCAGCTTACTGGTGACCTGGCCTTCCTTGTCATGGAACTCGTGTCCATGCCTGCCATCACACCAGTAAATGCGTCCGTCGGGTCCGGTGAAGCAACCGTGGATGCTGGCTGCATTACCGGTATAGCCGAACTGGCTGACCAGCACGTCTCGTTTGTCAGCAACACCATCTCCGTCGGTGTCTTCCAATCGCCAGATGTTAGGGGGCGAGGCCACGTAGAGGGCTCCGTTATGCCAGGCACCTCCCATGGGATAGGTCATCTTGTCAGCGAAGAGGGTGGACTTGTCAAACCGGCCATCTCCATCAGTGTCCTCCAGCATGCGTACGGAGTTGGGTAATTGTTTTTCCAGTTCCGCAGCCGAAAGGTTGACACCGGCGTTATCGGCGATGAACAGACGCCCCTGGTCATCCAGGCAGCCCAGCGTGGGATGCTGCAGTAATGGTGGTCCGGCAACCAGTTCAATCGTGAATCCCTCTGGCACCGTGAACCGCGCTGGCTGGAAATCAGCCGCGGCACCATTAGCCTTCGTGACGACCGCCTGGCCCTGGAGAAAAGAATTGCTACTCAAGAGCAGCAGCAGGGTTAGCAGCGGAAGAAACGGGCGACAGTCACTGGGTATGCGGTACCGGAATCGCAGTGCCATGGCTCTGACCTCGTTACGGGGATAGATCGATGGAGCCCGTAATATAGCAGATGCGACGTTGCGGTTCTGGTGAATTTTCCAGCTATTCTTTCGCGATGCAATAAAGCGATTTTTCACCGCGCAGGTAGAGGGCGTTGCCGGCGATTGCGGCCGATGCACTGAACTGATCGTCCAGCTTGTTGAGGGCCAGTACCCGGGGGATCTCGCCGTGCGCCATCACCAGTGTTTGGCCGTCCAGGTCCGTAATGTAGACGCGGTTAGCAGCACCGACCGGCGAAGCATAGATATTGCCCAGTGGGCCGAGTCGAAAAGATCCTGGTTGATTGGCACCGGTTTTTGCATTCACCCGGGAGAGGATTCCCTGGTAATGCGAGAGAAAATAGAGCGCATCGCCATAAAGCAGGGGCGAGGGAACGTAGGGGGTACCTCGCGTGCGACTCCAGGCAACCTGCTTGCTGTCCGTGATATCTCCGCTCGCACCCGCAAGTCGGATTCCAAGGAGTGCCCGTATCTCGTAGCTGCTGCCGACAAACACCATGCCGTCAGCTGCCACCGGTGAGGCGACGATATTGGCCGACAGTCCACCGCATT
>JAYGDH010000044.1:0-6577 GCA_046583055.1 Pirellulaceae bacterium
GGCGGTGCAGGCCATCCAGGCCTACTACGCATCGATCACGTTTGCGGACGCCCAGGTGGGGCGGATGCTTGATGCGCTGCAAAGGCTGGGCCTGGATAAAAACACGGTGGTCGTCTTCACGTCCGATCATGGTTACCACATGGGTGAACATGGCTACTACCAGAAGACCACGTTGTTTGAAAACGCCACCCGTGTCCCGCTGATCATTGCGGCACCGGGAATGAAATCAGGTGGGAAAACCAGTAAGTCGTTTGCCGAGATGATCGATTTCTATCCGACGCTTGCCGAGTTGTGCGATTTGCGGGCACCGAGAAACCTGTCCGGGGTGAGCCTGGTACCCACGCTCAAGGATCCGAGCGTGAAGACGCGTGAATCCGCCTTGACCCAGTATGACGTGGGCTATAGCGTGCGGACTGAACGGTACCGCTATAATGCCTGGGGCGAGGATGGGGCGTTGGGCGCGGAATTATACGACCGTACCTCGGATCCGGAAGAACTGGTTAACCTGGCCGGTAAGCCCGACATGGCCGCCACGGAAGCGCGTCTGAAAAAGCTCTGGACGCAACGCGTGGCTGCAGCCCGCAAGGCACCGCTAAGGCTCAAGCAGGTCCCACGGGCGACGCGCAGGTAGGGCGCAGGATGTTGCCCGCCGCGATTAGCGCCGGGGCGTGGCTAGCATGCGGATTGCTGTCTCGTCGAGGGCGCCCGCGTAGAGGCGCACGTCTTGCATCTTGCCGTTGAAATAATCGTGTTGGCCAAACCCGATCTTCAAGGGCTGGTTGGGCTGCAGGTTAAAGCGACTGGCGGCAAAAGTGCTGCTGCTGGAAACCAGCTTGCCGTTCACGTACAGCTTGAGCGTGTCCGCTGATTTTACTGCAGCCAGGTGCTGCCAACCGGCTGGCAGGGCCCGGTCGAGGGTGACACTCTTGCCTGCCTCCAGCGAGAGGACGTGGCCGGAGGGCAGAACTCCACAAAAGAGCTTGCCCTGGAATACCGCCATCACCCAGGCACGCCGATAACGCACGTCAGGTGTGTTATCCAGTCGTCCCGTGGTGACCCATTTGCTGCCCCCCTCGTAACGATAGACGTCGGCGTAGGGGAGCGTTCCTGCATAGAGTTTTCCGTTGTAAACGGACATTCCCATCACTTCTTTCTCCTGGCCCAGTCTTCCGCGGTGCGTCCATTTCTGGGGACCGTCATACTGGAAGACGGAACCGGTCGGCCACGTTCCCACGTGTACCTTGCCCTCGTACACGGCCATGGAGTAGGCCTGCGTGGATTCAGGTACCGGTCCCAGCCGGGTCCATTTCGTCCCACCGTCGTAGCGAAAGAAACCTCCCGCATCGTAACTCATCGCCAGCAGATCGCCGTTGTACACGCCAAGGTGGACGACGCGGAGGTCAGGGCATCCGCAGGAGGTCCACTTTCCAATGCCGTCGTAGCGATACATGCCGCGCGTCCGAGGTTTGTCTCGCCAGGCGCCGGTCGTGCCGGTGCCGGCATAAAGCTTTCCCTTGTAAACCGTCAGTCCGCTGATGCTGCGCACATCGGCGACCTTGCCGACGTTGGTCCATTTCTGATCACCCTCGTAGCGAAACACGCTGCCACCATTGTTGGTGTTGGGAGAAACAGGCAATGAAGAACCGGCGCCGCTGTAGAGTTCGGAGCCGGCATAGAGTTTTCCCTGGTAGACCGCCAACGAGGTAATCGCGTTCGACTTGTCCGGGGCACCACAATCAACCCACCGCGTCCCACCGGCATAACGGTAAACGTGCCCGGATTCGCTGGCGGCAGGTTCCCAGGTGCCCGCGTAGAGATGGTCCTGGTAAACCGCCAACGCCTTGATGTGATGGTTGTTGCCAGGTCGCCCACGATCGGTCCATTTCTCGTCAACCTGGCCGGCATCGATGCCAAAGAGGATGTTACGCCAGTTGGACTGGGCACTGGTTACACCGGCGTAGTTCATCAGGCTGAGCGTAAACCCGTTGCGGGACCGTGGGTCATAGCAGGTCATCACGTCTCCCAGCACGTCGTCCAGTTGCTGGTCTGTATGGATCCAGGCCGCCACGGAAAAACTGCCGGTCCCCAACGCTGGAAGCTGGCGGGCAGGAACTTCCAGCCAGGCATCGCGGCCGTCGAAAACGGCGTTACCGGCTGCATCCCATTTCACACCATGGTTGACCGCGTGGCGATCGTGTCCGGATGCGTCGCGCGTGTCCCCGGCCAGTTTCCAATGGCCGACCAGGTGCTCCTGACCGGCTGCTGGCAGGGCGGTGAATAACAAGAGTGCCAGTAAGAAAACCGGCATGGCAGCGCGTTTCATGGGACGTGTCCTTGGAAAGCGTGAGAGGACTGAGGGAGAGGTTCCTTACTGCTGAGCGTTCTTCTGCATCCATTCGACATAGCCGTGTGCATAGGCGTCGAGATTGCTCATGGCACCGCCACCGCGGATGGGCGAACACATCTCGTAGTTGGCGATGCCGTCAAAACCGCCCTCGACCAGGCCCCGGAAAAACGCCTCGTAGTCAATGAAACCCTCGCCGAACTTGACCGCACGTACCATGTCAGGTTCTGCACGCTGGTAATTGATCAATTCGGGTTGGTAATGGTAGCGGGGCAAACGAACGTAGTCGGCATTCGTAGTAATCGCGGCATGAGGAGCCATTTTTAACGCCGCCTCGTACAGGTCTTCTCCCCGCAGGGCAGGGGACCAGGCGTCGGCGCCCAGCTTGCAATTGGGGCGGTCAATATCATGCAGTAATTCCAACAGGGCATCGGTGTGCACCGCGATATCATGATGGTTCTGGACGGCCACGATGATATCATAGGCGGCTGCTCGGTCGCACATCTCCTGCAGGGTGCGAACCACGTTGGTCCAGATGGCGGCGGGACCATGTCCGTCGACCTCGTAGGCAGTGAAGACGCGCACCACCGAGGCTCCCACTGCCTGCGCGACCCGAGCCAGCGATTCCACGTAAGCAACCTGCATTTCCAGGTAAGGGACCTCTGCGGCACGCGGAGGAGATAGGTCGGTATAGGCAGCAATCACGCTGCAACTGATGCTGTGCGTTTCCAGCTCCTTGCGCAGTTCGAGGATGACGTCCTCGTTCATGTCCAGCGGCGAGAGGTGGGGCCGCTTGCCGGCCAGCATGACGGTTTCGTAACCCAGCGAGGCAGCCTTGGCAAGGAATGCGGGCAGCGGCAGAACGTCCTGCCCCCAGAATCCCGCATAGCTGATCGAGAATAGACTAAGTTGCATGACAGGCCTTCATGTGAGGGAGAGGTAGCAGTCGGTTAGGTAGCGGCATTAGGTCCCACGGCCGCAAATCGCATCGGGTAGTAATGGGTCTCGAGTATGGCGCGATCGCCGGTATCCCGGATCACCCGCCAGATGCGAGTTACCAGTTCTCGGACACGCTCCTGCTGGTCCTCGTCCTGGGCCAGGTTGTTCATCTCGTGGGGATCGTCTTCAAGGTTGTACAGTTCATCGAAGTCAAATCCGTTGAAGATCATCTTCCAGGGGCCGTGCCAGAGGACTCGTTGGATGAGGGAAAAGCGGGAACCAAAATACTCGGCGTAGCCCTGGCTATACGTGTCGCCGTGGGTGCCGGGCGCCGCCAGTTCCGGAGCGAATGACCGCGCATCGAGATTGTCGACCGGATCCACTCCCGCCAGTTCAAGGATCGTGGGATACAGGTCATGGATTCCGACCAGGGCCTGGGAGGTGGTTCCCTGCGCGATCCCGGGACCGGACATGATCAGGGGAATGTTGTAGATTTCCTCGAAGGCGCCGAAATTGTGCGCATCGAATCCGTGGGAGCCGACGTAGCGACCATGGTCCGCCACCATGATAATGACCGTGTTATCCAGGGCGCCGGCGGTTTCCAGTTGGTCATAGATGGCCCCGAAAATCTTGTCCAGCTCGGTGATGCGGGCATAGTAACAGGCCAGCGCTTCCTTCCATTCGCGATCCGTTACGTTGTCAAACACCTGCTGCACTCGGCGATAAAGGTTTGGGCGATTGGTGTAATCGTCACGCAGGTTGGCGGGTAATTCAATCGCATCGATATCGTAGTGTGCCAGCGCTTCATGGCTGGCCAGCAGCGCCTCGTTCGGCTCGGTGAAACTGATGCAGCAACACCAGGGCTGGTCTCCTTCAAGACATTCGCTCAGGTATTCCTGCGTCTGCTGCAGCGAGACACCAGGGTAACGTTCCTCGGGAGGTGTTGCGGTGGCCGCATAGTGCAGGATCGTGTTGTAGCCGTCCGGACCGGTGACGTGACGTGAGAGGGAGTCGTCCAGCTCGGCCAGGGGTCCCTCGTCTCCCTTGCCCATGTGGCGAATGAACTTGTTGTCCTTGAAGCGATACGTTTGCCAGCCGAAATCGTCCAGCTGGTTGGTCCGTTCAATGTGCCACTTGCCGAAAGAGCCGGTACGATAGCCGGCCGCCACCAGTTGGGAAGCCCAGTGTGGTCGGTCGGTGCGCAGCACGCACTGGTCGTCATCGCGGCAGTGCTCTACTTCCAGGACGCCGTGGTTGTGAGGCAAGAGGCCGGTCATCAGGCTGGCACGGGCCGGCGAACAGGTCGGGCATGTCGTATGCGCATTTTCAAAACGCACGCCGGCGGCTGCCAGTCGGTCAAAGTTGGGAGTGTGGCACTGGCTGTTGGGGCCAATCGGGCCGGCTTGCATTCCGTCCGGGATAAACAACAGGATGTTGGGTTGGGTCGTGGCAGAGGCGTCGTTCGGCATGCTGCAAAATCCTTATCTGAAGGCGGGTTACCTGGCAATGAACCAGTATATGCCTGCGAGCATGGCAATAACACAGGCCCAACCGGCACTGAAGCCGAGGATGGCACGGCGGCCGGGGATCGGTATTTCCAGCCGCGTCTCCGGGAGGAAAACATGGCGCGGACCGGGAGTCACCTCCGGGGGTAACTGGCAGGGTCCAGGCGGCTCCTCGCCTTCTTGCACGGGTGTACGGAGCAAGGAATAGAACTGGTCGAGCCGGGCGTCATGCTCGTTTTTCGAGTGCGCAGGTGGCTGCGTTTTCAGGCTGACGAGGATGCCGGCTAACAGCGATCCCACCAGGTAGAAAACCATTTGCCAGGGGAGTACGACAGCCATTACCGTGGAACCATCCACGATCTTTTCGGTTACGATCCCCCAATCGTGGCAGAGCGGAATGTTGGCCAGCAAGTTGGCGCCGAGAGTACTGCTGGTAAAGAGCCAGATCAGGAATGCGGTCAGCGTGGCGGCCCAGGCACCGGCAGAAGTGGCACCACGCCAGAAAACTCCCATCCAGAACGCAACGCTCATCATGGCCCCGATTTTCCAGAGAACCTCCAGTCCTCCCACCACGCCCCGATCCTTGTCACCCAGCCAGAAGGCAAAGGCCAGGCCACTGGCGACCACGAGCAGGCCTGAAATCCGGGCGACCTTCAGGTAATGCCGCGGGGACTCGTTGGGAAACAGCGGACGGTACAGGTTTTCCGCAACCAGGCCGGCTGCGGACACCATGAACGAGTCGCAGGATCCCATCACGGTGGCCAGCAACGAGGCGATGAAGATGCCGAGTAGGCCGGGCATCATCGCTGGCAGGAATTCTCGTGCCAGCATACCGTAGATCTGATCAGGATGTTCAATGACGGTGCCGCGGGTTCCGTACAGGGCTACGGCTGCCATGGCTGTCATGGCCCAGGCGACGGTACAAAACCGTTTTAACATCGTCCCGCACATGAACCCGACGGCCCCATCAATTTCTGTCTTGCCGGCGGCACAGACACCCAGGTTCTGCGGTTGTACGACCACTCCCAGGAACGCATTGAGCGAGATCATCACGATGTAAAAAATCGTGATTTTTGGGTTAGCAAGGCTGAGGAAGTCGGGTGAATCTTTTAGTTCCAGCACGGTGTCCTGCACGGCAGTCCAACCACCCAGGTGGTTCAACAACGGCAGTAGTAGGATGAAGGAAAAGACGACCACCAGGATGCCCTGGATGAAGTCGGTGACGATGGCCGCACGCAGGCCACCGACCAACCCGTAACTGACAAACAGCAGCGTCATGATTAGTACCAGTTGCCTGGCCGGCAACTGGCCCCCGCTGCAGGCATCCATCACGGCACTGGTCCCCCACAGCATCAGGCCCAGGTTGACCGTGAACTTGAGGAGCCCGACGACCACGAAAAGGTAGGCCACCGAGCGGTTGTAACGCAGTTCAAACACGTTGGCCATCGTGATAGCGCGAAAACGCCGCATCATGGGGGCAATCAGCCAGAAGAACGGTGTGGCGAAGAGCCATTGCAGTTGGTACCAGATTCCCGACAGGCCGCTGGTATAGCATTTCGACGCCACGGTCACTGCCTGGTCCGAGTGAGTCGCTGTCCCAAACGAATGCATCATCATGAAAAGCTTGCCAAACGTGCGTGGCATTACGAAATCACGCATCCCCTGCACCTGGCGGCCGGCCCAGAGGCCAGCGGCCGTCACGATCACCATGTAGGTGGCGATGGCGGCCCAGTCGGCATAGCCAATCCCAAGCATGATAGGAACCCTGTCGAAATAAGTGAGTGGCAGG
>JAYGDH010000115.1:0-4571 GCA_046583055.1 Pirellulaceae bacterium
CGCGGCGTTTCTGGCCTTTTCTTGTTTCTTTAGTTTTCACCAAGTCAACGCTCATGGCTGATCTCGTGGCGGAAAAAAGTCAGGCCCGGAAAGTCATACGACGGTTGGCCCGGGAATATCCGGATGCCGATTGTGCGTTGGTCTTTGAAACGCCCTTCCAATTGCTGATTGCCACGATCCTCTCGGCGCAATGTACGGATAAACGCGTCAATATCGTGGCCCGGGAACTCTTCAGGCAGTATCCCACGGTGGAGGACCTGGCGGCAATTTCGCAGAAAAAACTCGAGAAGATCGTGCAAAGCACCGGGTTTTTTCGCAATAAGGCCAAGAATATCCGGGCCTGTAGCCAGGAATTGGTGGATCGCTACGGGGGACAGGTGCCACGGGAGATGGAGCAACTGGTTGCCCTGGCAGGTGTGGGACGCAAGACGGCCAACGTGGTCCTGGGAACTGCCTTTGGCCAGGCGGTCGGCGTGGTGGTCGATACCCACGTAGGGCGAATAAGTGGCCGACTTGGTTTGACGAAATCGAAAGATCCGGTCAGAATTGAACGAGATCTAATGGCTGTGTTACCGCGAAAAGAATGGATTATTTATTCTCATCGCATGATTCATCACGGACGAGCTATCTGTAAATCGCGGCGACCTCTTTGTGACGAATGTTCCATGCAGTCGATATGTCCACGTATTGGTGTTCAGTTCTGAACCCTAGGAGAGCCTGCAACAATGATTCTTTCAGGTGAACAGATTCGCAGTCGACTTGGCGATTCCATTCTTATTGACCCGTTCCAGGAAGAAAACCTGAATCCGAACAGCTACAACCTGACACTTCATGATGAATTGTTGATCTACGAGGAAGTTGTACTGGATATGCGCCAGGTGAACCGGGTGCGGCGCATCCAGATACCGTCCGAGGGAATCGTCCTCAGCCCCAACCAGCTTTACCTCGCGCGAACCGTGGAGCGGACCGAAACTCATAACCTGGTGCCGATGGTGGAAGGACGTTCATCCGTGGGGCGTCTGGGACTGTTCGTGCACGTGACGGGGGGGTTTGGCAACGTGGGCTTTTGCGGCTACTGGACCCTGGAAATGTTCGCCGTCCAGCCCGTGAGGATCTATCCGGGAGTTTCCATCTGCCAGATGTTCTACCATGAGATCGTCGGGGAAATCGAGGAATATGCCAGCGAAAAGTACCAGCATAACCACGACATCCAGCCCAGCTTGCTCTACAAGGAACTGAACCCCGATATCGAAAAAGAAGATCCTCAACGGACCTTCGATTTTCGTGGTTCCCCGTCTCGCTAGTTCCTGCTCACGGTGCGTTTAACGTAGAAACAGCAGCACGTAGATAACGGCCAGCGTGATCTGGACCAGGGCAAAGGGAAGTGCCAACTTGACGAAACGGACAAACGAGATGCGCAACTCGTGCTTGTGCATGATGGTGACAGCAACCAGCGTCGAGGCAGAACCGATAGGCGTCAGGTTGCCCCCGAGGTTGGCCCCGAAAATAACCGACCACCACAGGCCGGTTTCCTGGACAGTTGCCGTGGCAATCTGGGCATCCAGGTTCTTGAGGATGTTAGCCAGCATGGCGGCCAGCGGAATGTTGTCCGTGACGCTGCTGAATCCAGCTGCCCCCAGTAACAGAACGCCGGAATCGATCCAGTGCGCCGGGTCATCCTGGATGTGCACCAGCACGTAACGCAGGCCCGTGCCGATGGCCTGCAGCACGTGCGCATGTTCCATGACGTAGATCACCACAAACAGGGCCATGAAGAAACCGATCAGGTCCCAGTCAATGGCCCGGTAAAAGTCGTCGGCCACCGAGCGGTAGCGTATCAGCATGATGCCCGCAAAAGCCAGGGCCACAAACCCCATTTCCAGGTCCCGCACGAAGGGTAACACCGAGGTGGTGGCAATCACGATGATAAATAGAATCAGCATTCCTGTGCCGAACCAGAAAAACCCCCAGCTCTCGATGCCATCGGTTTCATCGAAACTGGCGACCAACTGTTCCGCCTCGCGCTGGGCAATGGCGTCGCGCAAACGCTCAATTCCAAACAGCCTGGCACCCATCCAGAGGGTAATCAGCGTGGTGACCAGGACGTAGGGGCAGGCCTTGATGAAGAATGTCATGAAGCTGATGTTGGCCGCCGTGCCCACGATGATATTGGGAACCGAACTGATCAATGTTAGCAAGCCACCGATGTTGGTCAGTAATCCCTCGATGAGCAGGAAACCGAGCAGTTTGTCCCGCAGTCTTAGCTTGTCCAGCGAGACCACGGTTAACGACCCAATGATGATCATGGCAGTTACGTTGTTCAGCACAGCAGAGAAAATAACGGTCATGAAACCGTAGAAAATGAGCAGCTTCAACGGGTCTCCCCGGGAAGCCTTGGTGACCTTGATCGCGATCCAGGTAAACAGCCCGGAGCGACTCGTGACATCCACGAACAGGCTGGAGCCAAGGATGATGGCGATCACTCCCCAGTCGATGCCCGGGATGTAAACGGGCATCCGCAGGCGATGCCCGTCGTAGTGCAGGTGCGATTCCTCGTCGGTTCGAGAAAGCTGGAAAGTTTTTTGCCCGTGGCTCCCCTGGTAGTTGCCCTCAATGCCCTGGTGAGAGGTGACCTGGTGGCTGCCCACGACCACGTCATCAAAAGGCAGGACGCCGCGAACGGTTCCCAGTAACAGGCACGCGATCGCAAACGTGCCAGCAATCACGGACTTCTTAGCGTGCAGCTTTTCTTCCATCGCGAGGCACACAATGAGCCCCACCAGAAGGCAGGCAAAGACCACGGTGTCCACTGCGGCAACACCCGTTTCGATAGATCCCAGTAGGCCAGGGTTCACGTTCGGTCAATCCTCTGTACGGTGTGTTGGGTACGGTGTGTAACGGGGCTAGACTAGTAGTAGTGGAAGGTGTCGTAGTTCGACCGCCAGTGGGTAGGCCAGGCCATGCATGGCCAGTTGGTCGTCGTCCTTGGTGTTCATGATCAGCAGGTCAATCCCGTGTTCCTCGACCAATCGCCGGTAATCCTGCATGCGATGTCCCAGCACGACCACGTCTTCGATCGCCAGTGTTGTGGCCCCCTCGGAGAATGCCTGGCGGCAGGACTCGATGTACTCTCGGGGTTCCTTGAGAAGCTGGTTGAGTATCTGCTCCTGGGCCTTGTCCGTTTCAATGGCCGGTATCTTGCCGATGGTTGCGATGTAACGCTGAAACGCTCCCTTGTCTTCGACATGGGTTAAATACAGGCAGCCGGCCACGGGGGTGACCGCTGCTGCATAGTTGACCAGGCGATGATCCCCTGCCAGGTGATCGGTAATGGCCATGACTCGCTCGATGGCCGTGGTGGGACCCTCGTCTGCCATGGGGTTTTCCGGATGAGGCAGGATCAACACCGGGATCTGCGTGGCCTGGGTCATCACGTCCACGTAAATTCCCAGGCTGTAAGGGAAGTCGGAGGCCGGACTGTGCAGGTTGCGGTACATGCAGATCAGGTCTGGCTGGCTATCCTCCACCTGTTGGATCAAGCTGGCCACCGTCGTGAACTGGTCTCCCGTGATGGTCTGGTATTCTGCACTCATACCCTGGTTGAGTGAACCCAGCAGGTGCTGCACGCTGGCGCAATGTTTGACAGCGGTCTCACCATTCAGGTCCGTGATTACCAGGACCTTCTGGATCTCGATCGAATCACGGACAAAGGGCGTCTTGTCGGCAGCCTTGAAGACACTCTCGAACTGATCAATATGGGGCATGAGCCTGCTTCCGGGGTTGGCACGGGAATTGCCGGTTGTCCACATCGATGTAGGACTTGTGCGAACAGCATAGCACGGCATATCTGCTTTCGCAATCTTCGCCAGTTGGCCGGCAGGGGATGGCAGACAACGATCGAAGAATCGATTAGAATTCGAACATGCCAGGGCGTGTCAGACCGTCTCGCTGATGACTCGGCCACGCCTGCCCAGGTTCTTTCCTCCCGGGAGTTGATCGCAACTAATGAATGCCGCTGACCACGCAAAAGATCCGTTCGGTGCACGTGACAGTTTTGAGACCGGTGAGGGCAAGGTCGACCTGTATCGACTGAGTCGGCTCGAGGACCAGGGACTCGGGACCATTTCCCAGCTGCCCTATAGCATCCGGGTCCTGCTGGAAGCCGTCCTGAGAAACTGCGATGGCTATATCGTCGAGGAAGAAGATGTACGGAACCTGGCTGCCTGGAGTGCGACCAGTTACGTGGCTCGAGAAGTGCCTTTCAAACCATCACGCGTCCTCCTGCAGGATTTTACCGGTGTGCCGGCCGTTGTTGACCTGGCGGCCATGCGCAGCGCCATGCAGCGATTGGGCGGAAATCCCAACAGTATTAACCCGCTAATTCCCGTTGACCTGGTCATCGACCACTCCGTGCAGGTAGACCGGTTTGGATCACCGGATGCCTTGCAGGCCAACGTGGAAATTGAATTTCAACGCAACCGTGAACGCTACGAGTTCCTCCGCTGGGGGCAGCAGGCTTTCGATAACTTCCGCGTGGTACCACCGAACGTGGGAATCGTCCACCAGGTCAA
>JAYGDH010000117.1:0-6584 GCA_046583055.1 Pirellulaceae bacterium
TCAGTTACGTCATTTTCATGATAAATTAAGTTTATTATAAAAGGAGTGATTGATAATAAGAAAACTAATAATGAAATTAATACATATTTGTAATTTTGAATCAATTTTTTAATGATTTTTGATTTAAATTTATAAATTAAAAAAAATAATATTGCTAAAAATTCAATTATGAAAAAATAGTAAAAGCTGGATAAAGAAAATCCTAATTTTAATCCAAGAGCAATCGATCTTTTTTTTTCGAAAATTAATGTTTTATCCATTATAACTAATAAGTATATAAATGAAAAAAAATATAATGAAGTTATCATTGGTCTAGGCACTCTTAGTGAATAAAAATCATGCAGGAATAAATTTAAATATGGAAGACTTTCCAAATTTGCAATTTCTATTATGGTTGGTATCATAAAAAAAAATAAGCTTAAAAAAATTGATTCGTTTTTGGTTCCGGGAAAGCTCCCATTGCCTTACAACTGCGACGGCAGCACCAGGAAGCAGTAGTCACCCAGGTAACGCTTGATACGGCAGCGGCCACCCTGCCCTGCTCGCTGCTGGTTCCATTGTTCCCGAGGTTGGCAGCGTTGGGAGAGAACGCACGCTTCCAGGGGCAGTTGTCAGCAGAACAAACAACAGCTGGCCAGGTCATGGATATCGCGGGGGATTTCACTGCTGTGAACCTGCAACAGTGGTTGGGATCCATGTCGGCGGGTGGCCTGACCGGATTAGCTACCGTGCAGTTGCAACCAGCCCGAATCATGGATGATATCTGCGTGCAGGCCAGCGGTCGCCTATTTGCCGAAAACGGGATGGTCAGGCGTTCGTTTTTACAACGAGCAGCTGCGGAACTGGGATTGCAGTGGGTTCATGATCTCGGAGCAGAACAGGCAGGCTACGAGCGATTAAGCTGTCGATTCGACCTGGATACAACCGGTATCCAGTTATCAGGAGAAACCCGGGGACCCGCGGCGGGAGTTGTCTTGAGTCACCCACGGGGAGTCTTGCTGGCCGCCACCAACCATCCCCAACGTCTTTCCATCCAGGCCCTGGCGCGTTCCATGGGTGTACCAGCTGCCGTCGGATTGCCAGTCAGTCGGGGTGGTTTGCGGCAGTTGCAAGGAGCCAGTCGCCAACCGGTCTTGCAGGCTCGTCCGACGTCACAGCTAAACCCTACTCTGCCTCGCTAGTGCCGGCTGGTAAAGCCGCTGGGCTGGCAACATTCAAAGGCTTTAGCTTTTACCTGGTTGCGATGGCATAACGCGTGGTTGCCAGTCCCAGGAAGATCCAGTTGGTAACGACAAACCCGACGACGTATTCCAGGCCACCGGCACCTGAACCATACGAATGCAGCCCGACTTCTCCATTGGTTGAGAGCAGCGGCAGGACGAAATTGACCCCGTACCAGGACATCACGATCATGGTTGCTCCGAGGACAGTTCCAAAGATCAGGCCAAAGTTACTGAACCAACCAGCGTAACGTCCATGCAGGATTGCCAGGTAAACCAGCAGGGAGATCAGTGCCCAGACTTCCTTGGGATCCCATCCCCAGAACCGTCCCCAGGAAACATCAGCCCAGAGTCCTCCCAGGATCGTGCCGGCTGCCAATAACAGAACAGCCACCTGGATGGCCTTGTAGGCATAGCCGGCCAGTGGGCCACAGGCTTCCGGCGGCCTTCGTTTTGAAGGTTTTGAAGGTTCGGAGTCTGGGGCGGCATCATCGGTGACCGTTTCGCTGCTGGTGCCAGCTGTACGATACTTTCCAAACAGGTAATGGAATAGTGCCACGTTGCCCAGTCCCATGGCCAATGCACCAGCGGCATAACTGGAGACAATGCAGAGGACGTGGATCGTGAGCCAGAAGTTTGTTCGCAAGACAGGCTGGAGGGCCGAGATATTTTCGTCCAGGGCATCATTTGGTGCCAGGCAGGCCAGCAGGAAACAGAAACTGGCCAGGCCCGTGCCGGCGAGGGCAAATGATTTGCGCTTGTAAACCTCGTCCACCAGGCGTCCCATCTGGTCGGTTTGCCGCCAGCTGGTCGGAATGCACATCAGGCTCAAGGGAACGCTTAGGATCAAGCGTGGTAGCAGCCAGACACCGGCTGCCACACAGAATAGTCCTACGGCCCAGACCCCTAGCGTGTTGACCAGGCTGGCAGTATGCCCCTGGCTCGCGTCCAGGTCTGGAATAATATTGAAATACGCCCGTCCACCATCGCCCAAGGGCATCATCGTGAGGAAGTAAAGTAGTTGATACATGCATAACCCTCGCACGATCACGCTGACCAAACCCCATATCGAGCAGGTTTGTGCAGAGAATTGCTTGAGCTGAGACTCGGTCAGTGGCGTCGCTTCCCAGCTGCCAGGTATGGCGGTCAGCCGCCAGGCATTGCGAATGCCGGTTTGTGTCACAGGCCAGACCAGGAACCATGTTGCGAGTCCCAGGGTGACAAAGGGAACCCAGATCACCGTTTCATACATGTTGGTTACGGGTGCCCAACCTGTGATCATGATACGCAGGTAGAATCCGTAAGCGGTCCACAGTAAAGTTGCGAAGCAGACAGTAATGGCCAGTGCAAATGTTTGCCGACGAAACTTACCAAAAGCCAGCGAGAAAAGTGTCAACGCCAACAGGCACATCATGAAAGATCGTTGAAATGGATTGATGCGATTGTAGTTGACTTCCGTTTCCAGGCGCCGGATGTCCCGGGGTTCCACGGGATACGTCGTGTAGCTGATTAAATCGCTGTCGCGTTGATGCGGGGCCAATTGTTTCTTGACTAACTCCGGCCGTTGTTTTTCCAGTGATTTGCCGAGAGATTTTAGTGATGATTCCAGGGACTTTTGGGCCGCCAGGAAATCCTTGGATCGAGAGGCTTGCTGGCGGTCTCGATAACTGTTGGCAGTCTTTTTCCAGGCATCACGTACCTTGCGGACATCGGACTGTGAATAGGCCTGCATGATGTCATCGGCATAAATAATTGTTTGCAGGCTGAGCCATGGCTGCGACGAATTCCGGATGTCCCGGTTCTTGTCCAGGGCCGCCGCATTGAGTGCCGGGATGACCATCGGACTCTGAAAGCTCTTGTGGGGTTTGCTTTGGTTCTGGTGTGAGCAATAGTAGAGCGCTAGCTGGGTTTCCCTTGCCAGGCGTTTTAATTCCTTGGACTTGGAAATCATTTCCCGGAAAATCTTGAGCAGGCTTTCCTGTTGTTGTGAGCTCATCTCACCGAATTGATTGTCCACGTTGGTTTTCTGGTTCTGGAAAAGCGAGTCCAGTTGCTCGGTAGCCTGTACGAACTCCCGGGCATTCCGGGATGCCAGTTCCAGCGAGACGCCTTCACTCGTGTCCTGTTCCCCGGATTCAGTGGCCAGCATTCCTATACGGCGTAGCAGGTCGACAGTCTGAAACAAGGCCTGGATAGACTGTAACGTGGCCTGGCAGACAACCTTGATTTCACCTTCTCCAGGTGCCTCGGCGAAGATCTGCAGCATGCTGTGAAAAGTGCGACCCTCGGTCGAGGTGTCCTGCAGTAGTCGGGCTACCAATTCCGCCTTCATCATGAATTCGTTACGCGATCCAGGGGTCAGCAGAGGGCCCAGTGTCAGTGGCTTGCTGGCATCGAACGTGATCGTCCGGTAAACCTGGTAGCGATCAATCAGTTTTTGGACCTGCTCATCGAGCAGCGTGGCTACGAATGTTTCCTCTGCCTGGCGTGCTTCTGCCTGGCGATCCGTAATCGACTGTACATGTTCCTGGAGCCCCTCTGAATCAACAACCTGTCGCGGCGAAACATATTTGAACTTCATGTGCTGGATAGGTACACCCAGCAGTTTTCTCAGGTCCGGGTGTGGAGCGTAGATAAAGGGAACGTCTTCCCATTTTTCCTGCTCGACAAGCCAACTGAAAACCAGTTCAGCACCGTCCCAGCTGCGTTCCTTGCCGTCGGGGAATAATTCAACGGCCGCTGCATACTTTTTCTCTTCCAGTTGTTGTTCATCAAGGTAGCCAGCAAGTTTTAGTTTTACGTTGCGTTTCTTGGGGCGTTCACAAACCTCGGCCATGATAATGTTGGCAAACGTGTCGAACGGTTGAATGCGACCCTTGTGGAATACCGGGATGTGTCGCAATGTGTTAACGTCGACGGCGAGATTCCCAGACCAATCCGCAGCCTGCAGGTTCATGGCAGGCAATATCGCAATGACCAGGATGGTTGGCAGCAAGGAACGGAAAAGTTTACTTTTCATGATATTAAGATATTTCTGCTGGTTCAGGGTTTACGTTCAGTGATTGCTCCAATGTCCTGGTTTTTTTCCTGCGAGGAGGCTTGAAAAAGTAAGCTCGCATATAGAACATTGTAGCAATTCCCATCACAATGAATAAACAGCCCAGGTTGCGAATCCAACGGCCCGGATCCGCATTGACAGTTAAGACTGATAGGTACAGCTCTTCTTTTTCGGAAGTTGGTAAAACCATTTGCTCATATTCTAAGCTTCCTGGCTTCCAGGGGCCATTGAAGCTTTCCTGGAAAAGCCGATAGATCTGGCCCGTGACCGGGTTGGAAAACTCGACCGGAGCATTCATGGTGATGTAGACATCATGGCGATAAGAGGCCGATTGGTTCCAGTATAGTGCCTGGCGTTGCTGGTCAAAAACCAGGCTGCTGGCCTGGTTAAGTCCCGGTACCTTTAGATCCGTCGGCTTGAAACCAATCAGGCTACTGCTCATCAGGTGGGAGGTTACCGGAACCTGCTGGGAATGTTGGCCGATATATCCAGCAGGATGTTCCTCAGTCTGGATCCAGTAAAGTTTCTTTCCCTTCGGATCAATGGTCAGTCCGCGAATAACATGCTGTTTCGCGACGAACTGTTGCTTGCCAGCTGACTCGGAACCTTTCTTCTGGGGTCGTGCACTGGGATTGTTACGCACGTCCACCACGGTCGCCGGTTTCATGCCATCCAGGCCGGCGCGACGGATTTTAGCATGCCCTTTGTTGACCTCGCTCCAGTAGAGTGTTTTGGCGTCCTGGTCGATGACCAGGTGAGCAGGTCGGCTCAGGCCGGTCATGAATCGTACTTCCTGCTCGGTGCCATCCAGGTTGCAACGGCCAATCCGGCCCCGGCGCTCATCCGTCCAGTAGATTTTCTGCAATGAAGGAGCGATGGCCAGGCTATCGAGGCTGGCATCATTGCTTTGTAGCAGCAATCGAACGTTCTTGCCGTCCGATTGAGATTCGTACAGCAGGGTCACCTGGCCACTATGAAACCGTTGTTGATCAACCCAGTAAATAACGGAAGTCACCGGGTGAACAGCCAAGGCCAGGGGCCGGGAAAGCTTGACATGTTCGGTTCCTTGCGAACCAGGGGCAGCAGGATGGGGTGTTGTCGGGGCTCGTTCCAGGGAGAGCGTGACCGGCGTGACCGGCGTGGCCTCGTTGAGTTTGCCAAGCGGCAGACGCTGCAATTGCGCGTTGAGTGGATCGGTCCAGAGGAGTTGTTTGTCCCGAGCAGATATGGCCAGTTGTCCCTGCAGACCAAGCTCGTTGGTTTCCAGTATCTTGTCCCGAGGTAACATGTTGCAGGGCACTTGCAAGTCGGAAACCTGCTTGTTCTTAATGTCGTAAAAATGAATGTGAGATTGGATACGTCGGTCCAGGAAATCCACCCAGCTGGAAAAATGAGAAGCCTGGCTGGTGCCAGGATCCAGCTTTCGTTCGAAATTCCTGAGGCGAATACGAAATCCGATGTCAATTGCCTTGGTAGGCATGCTGACCGATACCATGCGGCCTTTCGAGATGACTTCCAGGACCTGGTCGGTGCGTGGTGTTTCGTCCGGGGTGCCCACGAAAATCCGGACCCACTCCTCCTTCGATTGATCGTTTACGGTCAGGCGGATCTTTGCCACGGATCGATTCTGGACGAGTGTTTTGCTACGATCGAAAGGAAGCGGTAACGTTTTTCTGCCGGGCTTGTCAGCCGGATGAAATTCGGTGACATATAACTTGAGTTGAGCGATCGGCATTCTGAAGGCGTTGACAGCCGTTTTTGCCGTACCCTTGAGCGGTACCTCTTGCGTGAACTGTAGTTTCTTTTCTGCCCGTTTCCAGTAGCGGTAGTAAAGCCTGTGATCATGGGCCTGGAAGAATTCCAGGCGATCCCCGGCACCAATGCGACTGGCTTCCTGTTGTTTCAGTTGTGAAAAGTCAAACCACAGGTCACCATAGATCTTGTTCTCGTGATCCTGGATGTTTCCCTCCGGGTTGTTGGCAAACAAGACCAACCGACTAAGCCGTGTGTTGTCCTGGTCGAAGACGGTAACTACCACCACGGGGCTTTGCGGGGTCGTGACGGCTGTGTCGTTGGCCCACTGGAGTTGGCCAGGCTCGCCATTCTCGTTCTGTTTCCAGGCATTCCAGTACTCCGCGATTTCCACCTGGAAAGCACTGTTCTCCACCGGCATCGGACCCTTGTCCAGCGATTCGCTGACGTTCAATAGGTGGCGCTGACCATCGATGAAGAGGACAACTTGTCCTTTTGGGCTGATGTCACCTTCCGGGCCGCCCGCTAGAAAGGCCTTGGTATGGGCTGGCGAG
>JAYGDH010000327.1:0-2301 GCA_046583055.1 Pirellulaceae bacterium
GTCGCCGATACAGGTGCCTCGCATTACCCGGATGCTGTCCGGGACATCAAGGTCTGGGACGTGGTCGACGGAACGAAGCTGGCCAACCGGAAGATCTTCACGTCGATGGACCTGGAAATGGAGGACGAGGATGGTAACAAGGTGACCAAGGCCGGCTTCGCCGACGGGATCCGGGCCGACACGGATGGCAACATCTGGGCCAGCGCCGGCTGGGTCGGTGACGGCTATGACGGCGTCCACATTTTCGCTCCCGATGGCGATCGCATCGGACAGATCCTGTTACCGGAAATCTGCTCCAACGTCTGCTTCGGTGGCACCAAGCGAAATCGCCTGTTCATGACAGGAAGTCAGTCGCTGTACGCGGTTTACGTCGAAACCCAGGGGGCCCACATCACCTGATCCCGACAATCCGAAAATGAACTTGCGAACCTGCTAGGACTCGAAGATAATTGTCTTCGTGCAGATGATCGCCTGGTACTGATAAGAGAACCAGCCAGGAAACCCCAGGAGACGTCCTTCTGATGTTAACACTTCGTTCCGGAATCAGGCGTGGCCCGCACGGGAATATTTCCCGCCGGGAATTGCTCCAGATCGGTAGCCTCTCGGCGCTGGGAATTAGCCTGCCACAATGGCTGGCCAGCCAGGATGCCCAGGGTGCGGAAGGACAACGTCCCCCGGTCAACTGCATCCTGCTCTGGCTACTCGGTGGCCCCAGCCATATCGACATGTATGATCTCAAGCCAGATGCTCCGGCCGAGATCCGTGGCGAGCTCAATCCGATTCAAACCTGTACACCGGGACTGGAATTCGGTGAATTGATGCCGAACCTGGCCAAGTGTGCTGACCAGTTTTCACTCATCCGTTCCATGTATTCCTACTCGCCGACACACGGCAAGGGTGACTGGCACTTGATGAGTGGCAACAAGTACACCAAGGAAATGGCACCAGCCAGCTTCGGATCGATCCTGACCTGGCAGCAGGAACGCAACAGGGCCCGCACAACACCTCCCTATGTCCACGTGGGAGTTATGAAGAGCACCAACTACGGAAAACAGGGCCGCGCCGGTTACCTGGGACAAACCTATGACCCATTCGTGGTGGAACAGGAACCCCAGGCGAGCGGTTTCAGAGTCGATTCATTCAGTCGTAACGACAGCATTAGTGTCGACCGCCTGAGTGATCGCCGTTCGCTACTTACTGCCGTCGATCAATTCCAGGCCAGCACCGAACACCAGTTGAATATCAGTAAGACCAAGGACGTCTATAGAGAGCGTGCCTTTTCGATGTTAACGGGCAGCAAGGCCAAGGACGCTTTTGACATCAGCCAGGAGAGTGACGCCACCCGCGATGCCTATGGGCGAAACCGCGTGGGGCAGGGCCTGTTACTGGCTCGGCGCCTGGTGGAAGCGGGAGTACGATTTGTCACCGTGAAGGGCTATGTCCGCTACGGCTGGGATCATCATCCGGAGGTTTTCCCTCGGCTGCGTATGGAAGTACCTCCCTATGACCAGGGTTATGCCGCCCTGCTCAAGGACCTGGCCGATCGCGGCATGACGGAGAATACGCTGGTGATCACGGCCGGTGAATTTGGACGCACACCGCGACTCAACACGGATGCCCGTGGGCCTGGCCGCGATCACTGGAACAAGGCATTCAGCCTGACCATGGGCGGTGGCGGCATCAAGACGGGTGTCGTGCTGGGAGCTACCGACAAGCATGCGGCGGAAGTGACCGAGCGACCGGTGAGCGTCGAGGATTATGCCACCACGGTTTACCATGCCCTGGGAATGAACCCGGCGGGCATTGGTTACACGCTCGGTGGCCGTCCGATGCCGGCACTCCCGGAGGGGAAAGTGATTTCCGAACTGCTCGGTTCCTAGACCTTGCCCGCTCTTTTGGCTGTGAGCGTTCTAGCATAGACTATGGCAACGGTACGGTGATGCCCTGGCAAAACTAGCTACCAGCGGGCCCGTAGCTCAGCGGTTAGAGCAGGGGACTCATAATCCCTTGGTCGGAGGTTCGAATCCTTCCGGGCCTACTTTCGTTTCTCTTGGCAGCAAGTCGCATGGGGTCGCCTAAGTTCGCAAGTTGCAATGGCTTGGGCGATTCTAGCTGGGCTGATTCTGGAGCTTCCCCATCGCACCGATTGGCAGCGGTTTGCAGGCTGTCGCGCGGCGCTTTGCCAAGCACTTTTGCCAGGTTGTCTGTCCCTGTCGCTCACAGGGGCTCAACCTCAGCGGATGCCGGTAGGTGTCCATTGTCTGGCTAATACTCGCGTGCCGCATCACCTGCTGGACAACT
>JAYGDH010000490.1:0-6451 GCA_046583055.1 Pirellulaceae bacterium
GGAGAGTGCCTTTTCCACGGCATTGAGATCTTTACGCTGGAGGTTTTCCACGATGGCCAGTTCGGCAACCAACCGGTCATCGGCTTCTCGTAGCCGGGCGGGTATCTGGGACCAGCCGGCCTTGATGGCCGCACGTAATCGTCGTTCACCGGAGATTAACTGGTAACGATCTGCCACTCGCCGGACCAGCACCGGTTGCAGCATGTCGTGTTCCTTGAGGCTTTCGGATAAGGAGGCCAGCTCCGGCTCACTGAATTCTCGTCGCGGCTGGAAGGGGTTGTTATCGATTTCGCAGATATCCAGCATGAGCAGGTCGGCTCGCGGGTCGGAGGTGGCAGCCGGGGCTGCTGCTCCTGCTGCTGGAGCGGTGCTGGACTTCTTACGGGGGCTCGTTTTCCCCTTGGTCGGGTTGGTTGCCTGCTGCGGTTCAGGGGTTCCCAGTAGGGCGGCCAAACCACGACCTAATCGCCGATCTTTACGCACAGTTCATCACCTCCATGCAAAGTTCAATATAGGCTCGGGCACCCCGCGAGCGAGGTGCGTAGTCAATAACTGAAAGGGAATGACTTGGCGCTTCGGTGACATTGACATCGCGCGGAATTACCGTGTCAAAGACAATATCGCCAAAAAACTCCCGGACTTCAGCATCGACTTCCTGAGTTAATTCCAGTTGGGGGTCATACATCGTCAAAACAATACCACCAAATTCCAGCTGACCCGGTCGTCGCTGCATGATATTGCTGATCACCTGGATCATCTGGCTGAGACCCTCGAGTGCAAAATATTCGCACTGGATGGGCATCAGGACCTCGCTCGCTGCTGCCAGGGCAGTTTGAGTCAGGGGGCCCAGCGAGGGGGGACAGTCGATTAGCACGTAATCGTAACTACCCATGCTGGCCTCCAGGTGCTGCTCCAGTGTTGTACTGTTGGCCGGATCACCCTGGGACAGGACTTCCACGTCCTGGAAACTGCGACTGCCCGGTAGTAAATCCAGGTACTCGGTGGCCGTTGGTTGACAGGATTCTCGCAGTGGCTGACGGAGAACCAG
The DNA here is from genome assembly GCA_046583055.1 of Pirellulaceae bacterium. Classification (GTDB taxonomy): domain Bacteria; phylum Planctomycetota; class Planctomycetia; order Pirellulales; family Pirellulaceae; genus JAZADA01. The sequence continues at coordinate 1,049 of JAYGDH010000490.1, forward strand.
GGGATGACGCTCCGTTGGCTCTTGCCCGAGGCCGCTGGTGGCATTGCACTGCGGGTCCAGGTCAATCAGCAAGGTGCGACAACCAGCCATGGCCAGGCCAGTCGACAGGTTGACCGCAGTCGTTGTCTTACCAACGCCTCCCTTCTGATTTGCAACGCACAGGATTCGTCCCATGTTTTTACCTTCCTCTGTTTTCGTGCCTGAGTGGCGAGGAGGGATTCTAACCAGAGCAGTCGGGAAAGGTGAATGCCAATTGCGTAAAAAGATAAACTGCCAGCAGGCAGGCGAGGATCAACTATCTTGCCTGTTTCACGTGAAACACCAAGGCAGTTTCACGTGAAACACCAGCAGGGACAATTTTCAGTGTCATGGCAGGGCGGTTTCACGTGAAACATTACGCAATTTTGGCCAAGTCACATGGACTGTACCCAGACGCAGCCTAGTCCAGCGAATGAATGACCAGGCCGCTTAGTAGCTTGGGATAAAAATAGGTGCTCTTGGCAGGCATGCGCTCCCCAGCCTCGCTGATTTGCCGAATATGTTCCAGCGTGGCTGGCATCACCAGGGCTGCTAGCGAATAGTCGTCGGCTTCATCCTGTTCCAGTTCCGCAATGACTTCCTGGACCTGGTGTACATAGGTCGGTTTCGGAAGGTCCTGGTGCTGGAGGAGAGTTTCCATGACCAGTCGATGCAGGATGCTTACCCCGAGGCCTTGCCAACCGATGGTTTGGTCCTCGGCAACTTCTGCCATTCGTTGACGCCCGGTCTCCGTGATCTGGGCCAGTACCCAGGTTTGATCAACGGGGCAGTAGAAGCCGAGTTGTCCCTGTTCTGATTCCTGTTCGATGGAATCCCAGACCTGGTTGGCCAGCAGAGGCCCCTGGCCGGGGACCTGGCACTCAAACGAACCCTCCAGGATATCGACCAGGGTGGTCGAGTCCAGCGGTTTGAAGCCACGGAAGAGTCGGTGAGTCGGCAGGACAATCATCCCGGGATCATGCATGCTGACACACATCGTGAGCACGAAATTGGCCGGGTCGTGGGGTCCGATCTTGCCAGCGGCTGCCTGTTGCTGGCGGTAGTTACAGGCGGTCTCGTAGCGGTGATGACCGTCGGCCACGTAGAGAGGTTTGCCGGCCATGGCCTCGGTCACGGCACCGATGACCATTTCGTCGGTCACGGGCCAGATGCGATGCGTGATGCCCAGGTGATCGGTGGCCTGGTAGGGATTCTTTCCCAGGATCTCGTTTTCCAGAGTTTCCTGGGCGATGTTCTCACTGTCCGGGTAGATGGCAAAGATCTGGCTCAGGTTGGCCTTGCAGGCCATGGTTAACTTGAGCCGATCAGCCTTGGCTGCTGCATGCGTCTGCTCGTGTGGGTAAATCGTTCCTTCACCGAAGGGTTCCAGGCGAACCCGGGACATGAACCCGCGCCGGGTGTAAGCAATCCCGGCTTCTTCAAAGATCTGGTGGTAAACGTAAATGGCCGGATCTGCCTCCGGACACAAGACGCCTTCCTTCTGCCACTGCTTCAGGTACTTGGCGGCTCGCTGGTACCGCTGGTCCGGATCCGAGTCGCCTGGTTCGTCGCGATTGAGAATCAGGCGAATAATGTTGGCAGGATGCTGTTGATAGAGCGCATCCTGGAGGTCACTGTCGATGACATCGTAGGGTGGGGCCACCACATCGCTTAAAGCACCGACATGGCCCAAGTCGTAACGGATACCACGAAAAGCCTCGATATTTGCCATGGCTAGGGTCCATCCTGAGTGGCTGAAATGGGATGCCGGCTATTGCCCGGTAGAAGCATTAATACCGGTAGTGATCGGGCTTGTACGGTCCCTCGACGGGGACACCGATGTAGTCGGCCTGCGCGGGGCTCAGTTTCGTGAGCTTGACCCCCAGCTGGTCCAAGTGCAGGCGAGCCACTTCTTCGTCCAATAGCTTGGGAAGGACGTGGACACCCAGGTCGTACTTTTCCGATTCGGTCCAGAGTAACAACTGGGCCAGCACCTGGTTGGTGAAGGAATTGGACATGACAAAGGAAGGATGCCCGGTCGCACAGCCGAGGTTGACCAGTCGTCCCTCGGCCAGCAGGATGACCGAGTGGCCATCGGCAAAGGTGTAACGATCGACCTGGGGCTTGATCTCTTCCTTGCTGATCCCGTCCGTTTCATTGAGCCAGGCGACGTCAATTTCCAGGTCAAAGTGACCGATGTTACAGACGATCGCATCGTTGGGCATGCTTTCCAGGTGGGTACCGGTGATGATGTCCCGATTTCCCGTGGCCGTGACAAACAGGTTGCCCTGTGAGGCAGCTTCTTCCATGGTCACCACCTGGAAACCTTCCATGACGGCCTGGTAGGCATTGATCGGGTCGACTTCGGTTATCAGCACGCGGGCTCCATAGCGCTGCAGGGACTGGGCACAACCTTTTCCCACGTCACCATACCCGCAGACCACGGCCACCTTGCCAGCCACCATGACATCGGTGGCGCGCTTGATGCCGTCGGCCAGGGATTCCCGGCAGCCGTACAGGTTGTCGAACTTGCTCTTGGTCACGGAATCGTTGACGTTGATGGCAGGTACCCTCAGGTCGCCACTCTCGTGCATCTGGTAGAGTCGATGGACGCCGGTCGTGGTCTCCTCCGAGAGTCCCCGGATGTCGGAGAGTAATTCCGGGTATCTCTGGTGAACCATAGCGGTCAGGTCACCGCCATCGTCCAGGATTAGATTCAACGGTTGGCCGTCGGGGAAAAACAGGGTTTGCTCGATACACCAGTCAAACTCTTCTTCGCTCATGCCCTTCCAGGCATAGACCGGGATGTTGGCCTCGGCCATGGCCGCGGCAGCATGGTCCTGCGTGGAAAAAATATTGCAGCTGCTCCAGGTGACCTGGGCTCCGAGTTGCGTCAGGGTTTCAATCAGCACGGCGGTCTGGATCGTCATATGGAGACAGCCGGCGATACGAGCTCCGGCCAGTGGTTGCTCCGCACTGTACTTCTGGCGCAACGCCATGAGGCCTGGCATTTCATTCTCGGCCAGCTTGATTTCTTTGCGACCCCATTCCGCCAGGGAAAGGTCTTTTACTTTGTAAGGTAAACGTCCTGTATCCGCTTGTGCCACGTCCTTATATTCTCCGTACTTGAGGTTCATTGAGTCATCGACAAAGCGTGTTTTAGCTGGCCTCCTGTTGAGTATAGCAAAGAACGGTGGAGTTGTAAGATGATCACTTTTGAACCAACAAAACCTCGACCAACCGTAGTCCGCCTTACGACAACGAGGCGAAGGTTGTCTGTGCGGCTTTCACAAACTGACGGATCTTGTCATGATCTTTTTGCCCCGGTTCGCTTTCTACGCCACCGGCAGTATCGACACCATCGGGTCGGGCTGACCGGATCGCTTCCGAAACGTTGGCTGGCGTGAGCCCACCTGCCAGGATCCAAGGAGTATCCCCCAATGGAGGGGGTAGCGGGTGAAGCTGATTCCAGCCCAGGCACTGGCCGGTACCACCGTACTGCTCGGGGTGGTACGCATCGAGCAAAAGTGCCTGGGGGAGCGCATTTTGTTGGTGGCACGTTTGCCAATAATCCTGAACTGTTTCTAGCCCGGAATCCCGACAGCGGAAGGCGCGGATCAGCTGTAAATCCGCCAGTTCTGTAAGCAGGTCAGGTGTTTCATCTCCATGGAGTTGAACGGCATCGAAGCCGATTTGCTGGGCCAGTTGTCGAATGGCGTTGGACGTTTCATTGACAAAGACTGCCACCGTGGTCAGTTGCGGTAGTTGCTGGCAGATTTCGCGCGCGGTTTCCGGTTTTACGTGGCGAGGGCTGTCCGGATAGAAGTTCAAGCCGATGGCATCGGCGCCGGCATCGGCAGCTGCCTGGGCATCGTTTACCGAGGTGATTCCACAGATCTTGACTTGGAACATCGGCGGCAACCTGACGGGGATAGGTGGTGAAGGATGCGGCAATTTGGTGGTTGGCTATTGTACCCGGTTGTGGCTGGCTTCCCAGTCAGCGGGGCAAGGTCAGCTGGTATTTTTTCCATACCTCACCCAGTTTACCGCCGAGAAGGCGTTGGTTGCCAAGAATGTACTGGAATAGCCGTCTCCAGTTGAAGTAGATCTCGTTGAATTGCCGATTTAAACGAAGACGATCGGGTCGGCTAAAGATGAGGTTTGGGATCATGTACCAAAGTTATTATCAGTTTGACGCACGACCGTTTCCGGCGGCGCCCCAGGCGGATTTCTATGTTCCATTGGAATCCTGGGAAGAGACGCTGCGGACCGTGGCTCGGGTGATTGAGCGAGCGGAAGGACCGGCGTTGGTGGTTGGAGGTGTGGGAACTGGAAAATCGTTGCTTTGTCATTTACTGGCCTCGCACTATAAAAATGTGTTCCAGGTTGCGTTGTTGTCCAGTACTCGGCTCTGTACATCCCGTGCCCTGCTCCAGAACTTGCTCTTCGAGTTGGGGTTGCCTTACCGGGATCGTTCCGAAGGAGAGTTGCGGTTTTCCCTGTTGGAAGCTCTCTCGCCGACGCCTGAAAACGTCCATGGAATGTTGTTGATTGTTGACGAGGCACAGAGCCTGCCGAGACGTTTGCTGGAAGAAATTCGCATGTTGACGAACCTGGTGCGAGGTGGAGAATCCCGAGTGCGGCTGGTCCTGGCTGGCAACACGCGGCTCGAGGAGCAGTTTGCTCATCCGCGGATGGAATCCTTTAATCAGCGGCTTGCCTGCCGTTGCTACCTGGAGACACTGACCGCGGAAGAGACGGGCTATTATATTCGTACGCAACTTCAATCAGTGAATGCGGGCCAACCGATTGACATTTTTGACGAGTCGGCCATGGCGGCGATTCAAAAGTTGACCGATGGTGTTCCCCGCGTGATCAACCAGTTGTGTGATCATGCCCTCTTGGCAGCCGCTGCGCAACAGGTCAATCGAGTTGATCAACGAGCTATTGAAATGGCCTGGGCAGATCTTCAGCAGTTGCCGCCCCCGCTTAGCGCCGATGAACCGGTGGCCGATTCGTCCAGCGTGATTGAATTTGGTCAGTTGAAAGAATTTGCAGAGGGCAGCGGAGCCGGTGACAGCCAGGCTACGATCGCCTACCCGGAGACCGTTGAGGTGGGGCTGCTGGATGAACTACCGGCGCATCCTGCGACCGCGGAGTTGTCCCTGGGAGAGGCAAGTGATGCGATCGGTCCGAGTCTCGCCGAGGCCCCGGAGTCGCAGGTCCTGCCCGTAGAACAGACACCCGTAGAACAGATGCCCGTAGAACAGATGCCCGTAGAACAGATGCCCGTAGAGCAGACACCAATGGAACAGACACCAATGGAACAGACACCAATGGAACAGACACCAATGGAACAGACACCAATGGAACAGACACCAATGG
>JAYGDH010000524.1:0-7036 GCA_046583055.1 Pirellulaceae bacterium
CCAGTGGTCTCGACCGGCGTCCTTGTTAATTTTAGGCGTGCGTCCCATCTCGCCCATCATCACGACAAGCGTCTCGTCAAGCAAGCCACGTTGTTCGAGGTCTTCTACCAGGGCACTAAAGGCCTGGTCCGTTGGTGGCACGAGGGCTTTTTCGTGACCAGTAAAGTTATCCACGTGGGTATCCCAGCTACCGTGCGCGATCCCCACAAACCGAGAACCCGCTTCCACGAGTCGACGTGACAACAGGCTACACTGACCAATCGAGGTCATACCGTATCGATCACGCACCGTATCCTTTTCATCCTGGATTCGAAACGCGCGTTTGGCTTCCGGACTGGTGACCAGTTCGAGGGCTTTCTCATAGTATGCCTGCATGGTGGCAGCACGTCCCGCCCCCTGGCCTCCCTCGCCGAGTGCATCGGCACCCTGCAGCAGTCGCTTGCGGCGTTTGAACCGTTCTTGATCAACATACCTCGACAGGCTCAGGTCTCGAACCTGGAAGGTTGGATCCACGGGGTCGGTTTCTATCGTAAAGGGTGCATAACGTGGTCCAAAGAAACCTGGGCCTCCCGGTCCCAGCGGCTCGGGCATCTCCACGTAAGGTGGCACCACGCCCCGGGGCCCCAGTTCCCGAATCACCATGGAGCCCAGTGACGGGTAGAGTTCATTGAATGGCACTCCCTTGGCCTGGCCATCACGAAATGGTGGTGGATATCCCGTCAGCACCTGGTGGCGACCGGTTTGATGACCGTTATCCCGGTGACTGTGACTGCGCATGATGGCAAACTTGTCGACGATCTTCGCACAACGCGGTAGCAATTCACTGATCTGTGTCCCTGCCACGCTGGTGGAAATAGGTTGAAACGGCCCACGGATTTCAGCCGGTGCATCCGGCTTTAAATCCCACATGTCGAGGTGACTTGGCCCCCCCTCGAGCATGATGAAGATGCACGACTTGGCCTTAACCGTTTTGCCACCGGCGGCCTGGGCCTGCAGGTCCAACAATGCCGGCAGGGAAAGCCCACCCAGCAGGCTGGTCGCTCCCACGGTCAGCGCATCCCGGCGACTGACCTGGTTACAAAGGTGGTCTTGTTTGCCAAAGGGAATTCGAAACATACTCAATCTCCCGCCATACGTGGTTGTTTAATTAATGGTTAAAAACAAATTCCCTGGTGTTCAACAGGGCCCACAACACGTCTTCCACGACCTCGCGTCGCGAATCGCCGTTTTTCTCTCGAAAGGCGCTCAGCATCAATTCCCGTTCCTGGGCATTCGGGTAACGCGACAACGCCGCCAGGTACAGCTTTTCTACTATCTTATCGTCACTTAACGTCGAACGGGTCAACTTTCGCGCCCGTCCCAGGCGATGCCGAATTTTCTCCACTGATTCAGGGGAATTCATCAGGTGCAGGGCCTGCGAGATACTGGGTTCAGTTCCCCGTTCACATTCGCAGACACTCACACGCTGCGGCTTGCCAAACACTCGAAAGAAGTAACTTGGCATCCGGTTATCCCAGATCTCGATAGCACGATACCCGGCCGGCCAGCCATTAAAGCGTTCCTGCACCCCCGTCACCTGACAAATCGCGTCCAACAGGACTTCTGCGGGCATGGGACGCCAGGCCGCCCGCGAGAAATTTTGATCGTCCCGCTGGTTCGAATCATTGCGTCGCGAGGATAACTGGTAGGTACGGCTGTTGAGTATCAAGCGAGTCAACTGTTTCACGTCGTAACCGCTTTCCACGAATCGATCAGCCAGGCGTTGCAGCAACGGCTCGTTGGTTGCCGGGTTCGTGGCGCGCATGTCATCGATCGGTTCGACCAGGCCACGGCCCAGGTAGTGTGACCAGAGGCGATTTACCAACATGCGTGCCAGGAAAGGGTTCTCGTCAGCTGTCATCCAGGTGGCCAACGCCAGGCGGCGACTGGCCACCTGGGTCAGGTCCACCGGGTCGCTTCCCAGTCCTGCGACGTTCACGGTTTCACCGCTACGCGGATGTTTCAAATCCAGACCGGCCACATCGTAGACTTTCTTGCTGCCTGCCGCCGACGGTTTCTGCTTGAGCCCCGTAAAAAACCCGGCGAACGCCACGTAGTCGGACTGGGTCCAGCGTTCAAACGGGTGATGATGGCACTGCGCACACTCGATCCGGACGCCCAGGAAAACCTGGCTCATACTGCGGGCCAGTTTCTCGGGTGAGTCGTGTACCACATACATGGCCGCGGGAGTTTCGCTGTGCGTACTCCCGCGCACGGTCGCGATATCTCGCACAAACTGATCGTAGGGAATGTTGTCGGCAAACTGTCGCCGTAACCAGCGCGTCATGGCGATCGTACCGACGGGACCAATAATCTCCCGGTCCACGCGGAGGATATCCGCCCATTTCATGGCCCAGAAATCTGCATACTCGGGTCTTTGCAAGAGCGCGTCGACAAGTTGTTCCCGCTTGCCGGAATTCTCGTTGGCAAGAAACTGCTCGGCTTCCTGGATCGTTGGTAACGTGCCGATCGTGTCCAGGAATACGCGTCGTAAAAACACCGCATCCGTCGTCCGTTCACTGGGCTGAATTCCCAGCGATTCCAACCGGTCCCAGACCAGTGGATCCACTTCATTCTGCACAGGAGGACGGCGGACCCGGTCATCCTGCGGCAAGGTCACACGAGCCACCGCCACGCTTCCCTTGTAGCGAGCCAGGATGGCGGCCTCTCCAGGAACATCATTCACCTGGACCCAACCATCGCGATCCACCACGGCCACTTCCACCGCATTGGAAATAAACTCTGCTTCCCGGGTCACGCAGCGGCGCTGACCTGCTTCGTCTTCCGCGAAAACCTGCAACTGGTGCCCAGAACCGGCCAAAAGCTGGACTTCGGGTGGATAGATGGAAATCCTCAAGCGGTGCTCGGACTGCTGATCGTCCAGCCGTGCCCCCTCGGCCATCCAACGCACCAGCAACTGGTACCAGAGTCCACCTTCTTCAATTTTTCGGCCACCACCATGGGGAATACGGCTGGTCGCCTTGCCCAGCAGCAAGCTACTGGCCGGCGCCGCGATACGAATACGTCGTCCCCGGGAGGCACTTACCAATGCCTCGTGATCAGCCACGTCATCGAATCCAAAGACGCTCAGCTTGAATCCGTTCTGCCCTTCTGCCTTGCCGTGGCAACCACCCGAGTTACAACCGGCCTTGGTCAACACCGGCTGGATCTGGTGCCGAAAACTGACCGGCGGAGGCGAACGCATTGCTTGCACGGAAACCGGTATCATCCGCGACCCGGATTCCCCGGCCACCACAATCGTCGTGTTCCCCTCAGCCACGGGCTGGATCAGGCCACGCCCTGAAACGGTGGCGATGGCAGGATTACTGCTGCGGTAAACGACCTTCCGCGTGAGATCCACGCTCTGCTTCTGGTTCCGATCAGCCGTCACGACCAGTTGCTGAGAACTCTCCGGACCAACCAGTGTTACCTGCTCCGGAAAAACTACCGGGGCCGCCTGGAGAGAAGAGGCCAAGAGGCTGGCAAGAACGACGCTAACCAGGTGCTTATCCATGCCTCCAATATATCACAAACAGGAAAGATCAATCTTCCCCGATTTGCCCGGCAGGACAAGGAAGACCATCATTTTTATGTTATCTTGTGGTCACGGCTGAACGGTCCCCGGCTCTCATGTTCCCAGCGAGCGCTTGTCCCATGAAAACATTAGTTTCCCTGCTCAGTATCGTCCTGTTAATGGCCATTCCCCTGCTGGCTGCGGCAGCAGACAAGGCAACCGGATCGGTAAATTTTGCACAGGACATCTTACCTATCCTCTCGAACAAGTGTTTTGTCTGTCACGGACCTTCCGTGAGCGATCCTGACCAACTGCGACTGGATACCGAGCAAACCGCGACCGCGGACCGCGGGGGATATCGCGCCATCGACCATGCTCGCCCGGCAAAAAGTGCGCTGCTGGAGCGAATCACGTCCAAGGCAGAGCCCATGCCACCTGCCGATGCCGAAAAACAACTGACAACCGCTGAGCGAGAACTGCTCAGTCGCTGGATTCGCGAGGGTGGAAACTACACCACGCACTGGGCCTTTGTCGGCCCCAGGCTCCAGCCCCCACGGTCCCGGCCTGCCGCCGAGCGACACGAGATGATTGACGCCTTTATCAAGGATGGCCTGCAGGAAGCCGGTATCGACTTCGCGCCCGAGGCTAACCGTCCAACACTCGCCCGTCGCGTAGCCCTGGTCCTGACCGGACTGCCCCCGGCACTGGAGCAACTGCAACAATTCCTGGATGACAAGCGCCCCGATGCGTACGAACGCTACGTCGATTCGCTGCTCGCCAGCCCGCGTTACGGTGAACACCAGGCCCGCTACTGGCTTGATGCGGTCCGCTACGGAGACACGCACGGACTCCACCTGGACAACCGGCGAGGTATCTATCCTTACCGTGACTGGGTTGTCGATGCCTTCAACAAGAACCTGCCACTGGACCAGTTCATCACCTGGCAACTGGCCGGCGACCTGTTACCAGACCCGACCCTGGGACAGTTGGTCGCCACGGGATTCGTACGCATGAATCCCAGCACGGCCGAGGGGGGAGCCATCCCGGCGGAATTCCAGGCCAAGAATAATTTCGATCGCACCGAGACCCTCGGCACCGTCCTGCTGGGCATGACCCTGACCTGTGCCCGCTGTCATTCCCACAAGTATGACCCGGTTTCCCAGACCGAGTACTACCAGTTGCTGGCCTTCTTCAACAGCACGGCAGAACACTCGATGGACGGCAACTCCTATACCTACAAGCCCATCCTGAAAGCACCCCAGGACCAGGCGGCATGGACTCAATGGAACCAGCTCGAATCCCAACGAGGCCAACTCATTACCGAGGCACAGGCCCTGGTCAACGGCGACCTGGAGCTACCGGCCCCGCTGGCCAACAAGTGGCAGCAGAACAATTCCAAGGCAAGGTTGACCTTGCTGGCTGATCCGAAGGGACCGTTCGCGACAACTGCCGTGCACGCGAAAGCGGTCACGCTGGCTGGCCAGATCGCTGCCGCCGAGAAAGACTTCACAACCACGCTGGTTGCCCAGGACTTGCCCAAGCCACGCACCACGAAGTTACTGCGACGCGGCGAATATCATCTGCCCGTTGGCGAGGCCCTGGAACCGGAAGTCCTGCAGGTGATGGGCAAGTTACCGAACGAGGCACCTCGTAACCGACTGGGACTGGCCCAATGGTTGACCGATCCCAGGCACCCACTGGTAGCTCGCGTCCTGATCAATCGTATCTGGCAACGCACGCTTGGCGATGCCCTGGTGCGAACGCCGGAAGATTTTGGCTTGCAGGGAAAACAGCCGACCCATCCCGAGCTACTGGACTGGCTAGCGCTGGACCTGCAGAAGAGTGGCTGGAACCTGAAAAGCGTCCTGAAGAACATAGTCACCAGTCAAACGTTTCGACAGGTCTCCAGCTGGCGCACGGATGTCGATGATCCGGCCAACCAACTGTTTGCCCGCGGGCCCCACTATCGTCTTGATGCCGAGGTTCTGCGCGACATCGGCCTGTGGGCCGGGGGACTGCTTGATCCTCACATGGGTGGAGAGGGTGTCAAACCCTACCAGCCGGCAGGCATGTGGAAGGCCCTGGCACACCCGGGCAGCAACACCAAGCAATACGTCCAGGACAAGGGGCAATTACTCTATCGTCGCAGCCTCTACGTTTACTGGAAACGGACCAGTCCTCATCCCATGATGACACTCTTCGACGCCCCGAACCGGGAATCAAGCTGTGTCAAACGGTCACGAACCAATACCGCTCTCCAGTCCCTTGGACTCCTGAACGAAACCCAGCGTGTCGAGATGGCGCGTGCCCTGGCCGAACGGTTACTGACTACAGCCGACACCGATGCCAAACGGCTGGATGTGCTGTTTCGGCTAGTCTCCAGTCGCTCCCCCAGCGCACAGGAAACGGCCGCCTGTCTCGGGCTGTTGAAAACCCTGCGTGAACGTTACCAGGGTTCCGAAAAAGATGCCGTGGCACTCCTGTCAATCGCAGAGTCCAAACGCAATGTCGAACTTTCGCCGGCTGAGCATGCTGCCTGGACCCAGGTGGCCGTGATCGTATTGGCCAGCGACCCTGCCATCTTGCTCTACTAATTTTACTTACTTGCCCAGCAGGACAGAAACCATGACTGACGTTCATCCGCTACGAGAACAGGAATTGATGATGACCCGGCGGCAGCTTTTTGGCCGCTCGGCGCTCGGCCTGGGTACGGCCGCCATGGCCGGACTGCTGGGTCCCGACCTGCGGGCGGAAAGCAAGCCACAGCCTGGTCTACCGCACCATGCGCCCAAGGCCAAACGCGTGATCTACCTGTTCATGAGTGGCGGGCCCAGTCACCACGATCTCTGGGACTACAAGCCAAAGCTCGCAGAGATGTATGGCAAGCAACTTCCCGATCACGTGCGTGATGGTCAGCGTGTAACCGGGATGACCGCCACCCAGAAAGGTGGCTTTCCGCTGGCACCAAGCAAGTACAAGTTCACCAAGCACGACAACAATGACCAGGGCCTGTGGGTCAGTGAATTGCTGCCGCACACGGCCACGGTAGCCAAGGAACTGTGCGTGACCTACAGCACGTTCACCGAGGCGATCAACCATGACCCGGCAATCACCTACATCCAGACGGGTAGCCAGACACCGGGACGTCCCAGTCTGGGGGCCTGGCTCAGCTACGGCCTGGGCAGTCAGAATGAGAACCTGCCCCACTACGTGGTCATGCATGCCCGTACGAAATTCCCGGAACAAAGCCTGTTTAACCGACTCTGGGGTACGGGGTTTATGCCATCGGATCACCAGGGCATCTTACTGCGCAGCCAGGGAGACCCCGTGCTCTACCTGAGTAACCCGGCCGGCGTGCGCCGCCAGGACCGCCGGGCCCAGCTGGATGCCCTGGCTGCTATCAACCAGGGCCAGGCAAAAGAATTTGGGGACCCGGAAGTGCTGGCCCGCATTCGTCAGCATGAGATGGCCTTTCGCATGCAA
>JAYGDH010000538.1:0-3120 GCA_046583055.1 Pirellulaceae bacterium
TGCCTTGTTGTTCCTGCCGATTCTCCTGTTCTATCATCCTGATGAAGCCGACATGAACCAATCCCAACCCCTTCCACCCTGTCCAGACTGAGGGCTTCCATGCTTGGTGCCAGCCTTGACTCACAACAATACCTGGAGCGACTCGAGGCTGAAATCGGCCGCCTTGACCAACAGGCCTTGAAACAATGGGCCGACCTGATCTACCAGGCCTGGGAAGACGAGAAGTTCGTTTTCATTTTCGGCAATGGCGGTTCCGGGACCACGGCCAGCCACATGGCTGAAGACCTCGGCAAAAGCACGCTACTCGAATCCGACTTGCGAGATCCGGATCGAAAACGACTCAAGGTTCTCAGCCTGACCGACAACGTCGGCTGGATCATGGCCGTCGGCAACGACCTGGATTACGACCAGATTTTCGTACAACAGTTAATGAATTACGGCAGCCAGGGCGACCTGGTGATCGCCATCAGCGGATCCGGCAACAGCCCCAACGTTCTCAATGCCGTCGAGTGGGCCAACCAACAGGGGCTCAAGACGTTTGGCCTGACCGGCTACGATGGCGGGCAGCTCAAGACCCTCCAGCAGGCTGGACTACACGTGGACCTGGATGACATGGGCATGGTGGAAAGCATTCATCTTTGCCTGTTCCACTGGGTCTTGAACGATGTGTTTGCCCGCATCAACCAGCAAGGCCGTTACGCCTTGTGACCTCCAGCGATCGGTAATACCATGCACCTGGGTATCGAAATCGGCGGCACCAAGCTGCAAATGGGAGTCGGGCTTTCCACGCAGGCCACGCTCACAACACTGGAACGGCTGGACATCAATGCCAGTGCCGGAGCCGAGGGCATCCTGCAACAAATCGCAAAAACTGCACCGGCGATGATTGAACGTTTTGGAGTAAAAAAAGTCGGCATCGGATTTGGCGGTCCGCTCGACAGCACTACCGGGGTCGTTACCACCAGCCACCAGGTCGCAGGCTGGGACCAGTTCCCGCTGGGTGACTGGTGCCAACAGAAACTGGGCCTTCCCGCTTCACTGGGAAACGACTGTGATGTCGCCACGCTGGCGGAAGCGGCATTGGGAGCAGGAAAAGGAGCCCGCTCTGTATTTTACGTGACCGTGGGTACCGGCGTCGGAGGCGGCTTTGTCGTCGATGGAAATGCTCCGGCAGCGGGACGACCTGCCGCAGCGGAAATTGGTCATTTGCGCCCGGGGCCGCTGGCTACTTCCACGTCAGAGACGGTGGAATCCATTGCCAGTGGCTGGGGGATCGTGGACCGAACTCGCCGAAAAATCCAGGAGGCAAAGCCCGAAAACCTGGAACAAGTCGCGGACCTGCTCGCTCGCTGCCAGGACCAACCGGACAATCTAACAGGCCAGCACGTGGCCAGCGCCGCAGGGGAGGGCAACCCGCTGGCCGCCGGGATCCTGGCTCACGCCATCCGTGTACTCGGTTGGGCGGTTGCCCAGGTCATCACGCTGCAGGCCCCGGAGGTGATCGTCGTCGGGGGGGGCGTTTCCCTGATCGGAGAGAAAGAGTTTTTTGAGCCACTGCGGGAAGCAGTCGCCCAGTACGTTTTCTCACCCCTGCGTGGCTCGTACCAGGTTCTTCCGGCGGCCCTCGGTGAACTGGCGGTCGTTCACGGCGCGATCATCCAGGCCGGGCGTGCCAGCACACGCTAGCCTTGCTTGGCCTGGCGACGCAACGCTTCACAAACCTCGGGTAGCGGGTACTCGAGAATCGAAAGATCCGAGCGAGCAATCTCTCGCAGTCGTTTCCAGCCGCGTGTCACCAGTGATTCTCGCTCCTGCACAAACGTGACATCCAGCTGGCGCTTGTCGAAATCTCCGTCCAGGACCACCGCATCAAAACATTCATCGACGATAAACTGGGCCAGCGCAGGATTGCAGCGAAGATGACGTTCGGCACTTGTGTGCAGGATCTCCGGATCCAACATACCGATGACGAAGCGAAGGTAGAGATCACTTTCTGTGATTGCCTCGACCTCTTCCCCGCAAACATCGCAGATGTATCCCTCGTCGCACTTTGCCATCTGCATTGTCCTGTCCGGGGATATCGAGTCAGAGACCAAGCACGTCGTTCATGGCATAAAGGCCAGGCTCTTTACCTGCCAGGTACTTGGCTGCCGCCAGGGCACCGTGAGCATAGCAATCACGGTTGGTGGCTCGCACGGTTAATTCAATCGTTTCACCCAGCATGCCAAAAACGATCGTATGCTCACCTGGATTATCACCAACCCGCAGCGCGTGGTAACCAATTTCGGTTTGAGGCCGTGCTCCCAGGATACCTTCCCGTCCATGCACATGCTCGGTCTGCCCCATACCCTCGGCAATGATCTGGCCAAATTTAAGTGCGGTTCCGCTGGGTGAATCTTCCTTGTAACGATGGTGTCGATCGATCACTTCTGCGTCAACACCCGAGGAAACGCCACCCAGCACCTTGGCGGCTATGGCTGTCAGCTGCATGGTCAAGTTCACTGCCATGCTCATATTGGGCGCCCAGACCAGCGGGATTTCCGTGGCCGTTTGCTTCAGCAACTCCTGCTGTCCCTCGTCCAGCCCTGTCGTGGCAACGACCAGTGGAATCGACTTGGTGCGGCACAATTCAACGATACCCTGCAGTGCTGCGGGCACCGAGAAATCAATAATCACTGCCACGTCCGATGTTAATTCCGCGGAAAGTGGCACATCGAGTTGCCCGTAGCCGGCGACCAGGCCCGCATCTTCGCCCAGACGCGGATGACTGGCATTTTCCAACGCCGCAGTGACCTGCAGTTCCTCATCGGCAGCTCCGAGTGCTACCAGCCGCTGCCCCATGCGTCCTGCAGCCCCATGAATCCCAATTGAAATCTTACTAGTCATCGTCTCTCCGTCATTTCATGTTCTGCACAACTCAAAGGAACATCGCTAATTCTCACTTCTTCGACAGCCGTATGGTTTAGCCGACAAATCCTGGTTTGACCACTAGAGCGGTCTTCCGATTCTGTCCGTTATCAACAACCTGCCTCAGCTATAAAGCTGGATAGCCTTGATGATTTCACTCAGGTCATTCGGTACAGACACTGCTCGATTCGCATGGGAAGCACGTTTGACACC
>JAYGDH010000569.1:0-2708 GCA_046583055.1 Pirellulaceae bacterium
GGGGTGCAGCCCGCCTTGCATGAGAATCTGGTTACCACCGAGGGCGACCGTCTCTTCGACTTTTTTTAGCAACTCTTCACGAGGAAGAACATATCCTTCGTCACTCTTGGGCCCGCGGTAGAAAGCGCAGAAGTCGCAGACCGCGGTGCAGACATTCGTGTAGTTAACGTTGCGATCAATGTTGTAGGTGCGATAATTCTCCGGATGCAACCGTTGGGTCACCGCATTGGATGCTTCTCCAAGAGCTGTCAGGTCATGTGACTCCAGTAGCTGGAGTCCCTCTTCCGGGCTGATTCTCTCCCCGGAAACCGCTTTGTCGAGAATTGTTGAAATCATGGCTGCCCTTGGTTGGGATCAATCTCGGTTGGTAAGGTCTCGGCAAAGAAGCTGCCAAGAGACTTCAGTGTACCCGGAGGATGCTCACTTTAAAACGTGTGGCCGGGCAGAAGCTCGAGTTTCTGGGCGTGATCAAAGAATAATTCTAACCCCTGTTGCTCCTCGGGACCCAGGCAAAAGTGCAGGTTGTTTTGCAGGTAGTCGTGACATTGGGACTGGCTTAACTGGACATGGGCCGATTCTTGCCTGGCGATCTCAGCCAGCTGCTTGACTCCCTGGTCACGCGCCGTCGAAAGCGCCGATTGGACCCGGGTCAAGTGATCGGAGAACGACGCACGTGCAACCCACATGGCGAAGACGAAGGGCAACGCGGACCATCGGTACCATTCTTCACCGAGGTCCCAGACCTCGCAGAAATCATCGTTTGAGAGATGCATGGCCCGGTCACCGATTACCAGGACGGCGTCACTGGATAATTCTGAGATGTGACTGCCAATAGGGAATGGTTCCAGTTGCGGTATCCTGTTGAACCGCTGACTCAACAGGATCTGAACCATCGCGACGCTGGTGCGTGAACCTTCATCAAGTGCCAGGGTTTTGATCTCCTCTATCGGCTTGCGACTTATCAACTGGACGCTGTAGACAGGGCCGCGGCAGGCAATGCAGGCATCGGAAATAATGGTGTAGTCAGGATTCAGTAGGTATTCAATCGACGGAATCAGGGCAACGTCCAGTTGGCCGGTCGATAACTGATCTGCAAGTCGACTCGGCAAGTCGTAAACGATTTCCGCCTCGGGCAATAGCTGGTCCAGCCCATACACCAATGGCTTGGTGTTCAGGTACGAGACAGCCCCGATACGAACCACGGGCTTTCCGTGATCCGACAGGTGAGCAGATGTTTCCGATTTCATGACGTGCTCGCTAACAGCAAAATCCAGGGAATAATCTGAATTCGAGAGTGTAATTATAAGCGTTGTTTGATCCGGTCGCCAAGGGCCTCCACCAGGATGGCAATAGCCGACCTACCCGCACTGACCGTGTTGTGATTAACGCCAGGGAGCAGGAAAATCTGCTGACCATTGCCTGCGCCCTGCCAAAGGCAGCCGATATTTCCTCAGCCGGGTATCGCTGCCAGCCAGGGATGTGCAGGCGGTAACAGGCCCGCGGATTTCCAGAGCACAGGCAGTGGTGCAATCGCGGTTCGTGGCTCACGGGTCATCGGATGTGAAAAGGAAAGTTGACGTGCATGCAGGGCAATCGATCGGGTCCGTTCGTTTTCAAAGTCAGCTCCAAAACCCTCGGAAGATCCATACTGAAGATCACCCCAGACCGCATGATTGCGACTGGTCGCCTGTAATCGAATTTGATGCGTACGCCCGGTTTCTAATTCGATTTCCAGCCAGCTGCGCTGGGCCTCCTGGAAAATCACCTCGTAACGCAGGATCGCACGCCGCGCCTGCGGGTGGTCTTCGGGGACAATTTCTGCCTCGGCTTTGCCAGGGATTTTTCGCATGTAATCAATCCATTCTCCCGTCCCGGGCTCGACAATACCTTCCACGCAGGCCCAGTACCGCTTGCTGACCAGACGCCCCTGAAATTGCTGGGAAAGTCGCTTGGCAGCCCGCTCGTGCTTGGCAAAAACTACGATGCCCGAAACCGGTCGGTCCAGCCGGTGGATAACCCCCAGGTAAACCCGGCCTGGCTTGTTGTCTCGCTCTTTAAGGTATGCCTTGATGCGTCGTTCCAGGCTGTCAAGGTGCGGAAGTGCCTGGGTTAGCAGGCCGGTTGGCTTGATGATGGTGAGGCAGGGACCCTCCTCGGAGCAGATTACAATACCAGTGGGTTGCATGATTCGAAAGGTTTCGTGGAGATGGATGAGATCAGGAGAAGGCAGCTGCCTATCCATAGCGGGCCATTAAGCGATTCATGAGCGGTGGGCAGAGGCGATCCAGCCAGACGAGCAACTTGCCCCCTGAGGAAATAATGATTTCATGGCGACCGGCAGCCATGGCGCGGATGATCTTGTGGGCGACGCGTTGAGGCGTCATGCCACGTCGTCGCGTGCTGTCGGTTTCCTGGCCAAGGACATGGTCAAAGAACTCGCTGCTGGTCGTGCTGGGACTGGCGAGTAAAAGATCAATGTCGTGCGCAGCCAGTTCGGCACGAAGGGCATCGGAAAAACCGTGGAGGGCGAATTTGCTGGCACAGTACTCGCTTTTACGAGGAACAGCCCGGTGGCCCAGCACGGAACCCACATTGACGATGATTGGGTTGCAACCCTTTTGCAAGATTGGCAACGCCAGGCGAGTTAGTTCCACCGGGGCAAAAAAGTTTACTTCCATGACCTGGCGGAGTACCGCTTCCGTGGATTC
>JAYGDH010000631.1:0-16173 GCA_046583055.1 Pirellulaceae bacterium
CCCTTCGGTGGTGCTCCTGCAGCCCAGCCCGCAGCCGGTGCCAACCCCTTCGGTGGTGCTCCCGCAGCCAAGCCCGCAGCCGGTGCCAACCCCTTCGGTGGTGCTCCCGCAGCCCAGCCCGCAGCCGGTGCCAACCCCTTCGGTGGGGCTCCCGCAGCCCAGCCCGCAGCCGGTGCCAACCCCTTCGGTGGTGCTCCCGCAGCCAAGCCAGCGGCCGGTGCTCCCGCAGCCCAGCCAGCTGCCAATCCCTTCGGTGGCGCTCCCGCAGCCAAGCCAGCGGCCGGTGCTCCTGCAGCCCAGCCAGCTGCCAATCCCTTCGGTGGCGCTCCCGCGGCCAAGCCAGCTGCCAATCCTTTCGGTGGCGCACCTGCGGCAAAGCCTGCCCCGGCGGCCGGAGCCAAGAAGAGCGGGGGAGCTTTTGGCGCCCTGTTCCGAGCGGTCAGCAAGTCGATTCCCGGTGGCGATGAACCGGCTAAAGAAGGACTGCCTACAGAAAATGCAGCACCGGCCCAGCCAGCCAAACCAGCTCCGGCCAAACCGGCAGCCAACCCCTTTGGGGCCCCCTAGGATCCATCAATCTTCGACAGCCCAGCCAGCAATGGATGGGCTGTTTTTATGCGCCCTGGTCCGCCAGAACGTGGGGAATCGCCTCCACAGCAACATGGCTCGCCATCAGTTCCATTGCCTTTGTCTCCTTGTTGGCCATGTTAGTTTCCGTCACAATTCCTGTTGGCGTTGTTAATCACAGTCGAAGTCAGCAGAGGAGTCTCACCCATGTCCTTCTTGAATTCCACTCTCCCTATCTCACGACGAGCCTTGCTCCTTGGATTGGGATTCTTCCTCTCCCTGGCTTCCTCCCTGTCAACGGCCGCCCGGGCCGCGGACAGCCGCCCCAATATCCTGTTCATCATGTCGGATGATCATGGTTACCAGGCCATGAGCTGTTACGGCAGCAAGGTCAACAAGACACCGAACCTGGATCGGATTGCTCGCGAGGGAATGCGATTCGATCGTTGCTTTGTCACCAATTCCATTTGTGGTCCTTCCCGGGCAGTCATCCTGACGGGCAAGTACAGTCACCTCAATGGCTTTGAACAAAACGGACGAACTTTCAATGGGCAACAACAAACGGTAGCCAAGCTACTACAGAAAGCAGGTTACCAGACGGCCGTGGTCGGCAAGTGGCACTTGCGCAGTGATCCCACCGGGTTTGATCACTACCACGTACTCCAGGGCCAGGGGCCTTACTACAACCCAGCGATGAAAACCCCCACCGGGGTCGTTCAGCACACCGGTTACACAACGGAGATCATCACCGATGAAGCCCTCAAGTGGCTCAAGAATGGACGTGACAAGGACAAGCCCTTCTACCTCATGTACCAACACAAGGCTCCTCACCGCAACTGGCAACCTGGCCCCAAGTACCTGGACCGTTACAACGATGTCACCCTGCCGGAACCAGCAACCCTGTTTGACGACTACAACGGTCGAACGAGCGCTGCCAGCACTCAAACCATGACAATCAAGAAACATCTCAACTCCAACGACCTGAAACTAACACCCCAGCGTGGGCTGAATGATGAACAACGGGCCGCCTGGGACAAATCCTATGGCCCCAAGAACAAGGAATTCGAGGCCGCCAACCTGGAAGGTTCGGACCTGATCCGCTGGAAGTACCAGCGCTACGTGAAGGATTACCTGCGTTGCATCGATGCCGTCGACGATAACGTGGGCCGCGTCCTCGATTACCTGGATGAATCGGGACTGGCCGAAAATACCATCGTGTTCTATACCTCGGACCAGGGCTGGTACCTGGGTGAGCACGGTTGGTTTGACAAGCGCTGGATGTACGAGGAGTCCTTCCGCACCCCGCTGCTGGTTCGCTGGCCAGGCAAGGTCAAGGCGGGCAGCATCACCCAGGACATGGTCATGAACCTCGACTTTGCCGAGACGTTCCTGGACATTGCCGGGGTAGAGATTCCAGCCGACATGCAGGGCAAAAGCATCACGAGTGTCCTGGCGGGTAAGACACCTGCCGATTGGCGTAAATCCGTTTACTACCATTACTATGAATTCCCGGGGGCCCACAGTGTCCAGAGACATTACGGCGTCCGCACCGATCGGTACAAGTTGATTCACTTTTACGAGAAAAAGGAATGGGAACTGTTCGACCTCGAAAAAGATCCAAATGAACTGACCAGTTTCCACGGCCGGCCCGAGTATGCCGATGTGCAGAAAGAACTGGAAACCGAACTCCAGCGACTACGGCAACAGTACAAGGACGATGGCACGGTCGAAAAATTCGGGATCTCGTCCAGGCGCAAGGTCAAGCGCAAGCTGGCGCGCCAGTTTGATTTTTCCGATGCCGCGACGGCCAGGCTAACCAAGCAACCGATTGTCGATGGCCAGTCTGGCAAGGCGATCAAGCTGGATGGCAGTGGGCCCGCCTTGACACTTCCCAGCAGCCCCCAGCTGGATCCGTCCGGTATTCCGCTGACCGTAGGTGCCTGGTGCAAACCGGTCAGCGGAAATGGTGTCCTGATCGCCCAGGGAGGTGTCAGCCAGGGTTACAGCCTGTACCTGAAAGACGGTCTTCCTGTCTTTGCCCTGCGCGCAAACATGACGCTCAAGAAAGTCACCGGACCCAAGCTGGAAAACGACAAGTGGTCACATGTTGCCGTCACGCTGGACCAGGATGGTATTGCCCAGCTGCTGATCAACGGCAAGCCGGTCGGTAAACCCACCAAGGTCGGCCTGGTTGGCAGTCGGCCCGCAGACGGGCTCAGCGTGGGTGCAGATTCCGGATCCTCCGTGGGCGAATACCAAATCGATTTCCCCTTCCACGGCCAGCTGGAAGATGTACGAATCTACTGGGGTACGATCCAACGTATGGCCCTGAAGAAATGGGCCACTCCCTGACCGCCCAGGCGGCCCTGGAACTTGATGGCCCTAGAGCTTGAGGGATAGTCGCCAGACGTACCACAAGAGAGTGGCAAAGCAGCCGCCGATGACCAGCACGGGCATGATCAGCGGCCACTTGCTGACGCGCACCCCGGTAATCGAGGCACCGCAATGAGGGCACTTGCGAGGCAGCGGACGAGACAGATTTCCGCCACAGGCACAACGAACGCGTTGTCGGGGAGCCATCGTTGCGTCACCTCACCAATAAGAATTTGTGGAAACAATCAGCGGCCTGCAAACGCCTGGCGGACTGCCTGGCGTGTCTTTTCCAGGCCAGTACGGGCCACCTTCAGGGCATCCTGTTTCCAGTAATCCCGGTTGAACAACTCCAGGGAGAGCATGCCACGAAAACCGCTGGCATGGACATCACGAAAAATCTGGTTCAGCGGAGCAACCCCGTCGCCAGGATACACCCGATCCGCATCACTGATCGTCTCGCGAGGCGGCTGGGCCGGATAGTCGTTGACATGGAACACGTGAATCCTGTGACCGTTGATCAACTTCAATCCGTGGAAATCCGAACCTCCCTTGTAAATGTGGTACACGTCCGGCAACAGGCAGGCATCTGCATGACCACTCTCCACCGCCACGAACATCAATTCGCCTAACCGACTCAACGACTTGGAGAATCCCCACAATTCCACCTGGGGCGTCACCCCGCTGGCGCGACCTACCTCCAGCAAGGCATGGTACCGCTTGGCGGCGGCGAACAGGTCCAGGTCGGTTTGATTGGTCGCACCCACCGGCGGTGCGGCAATACGGATACCACCAATCTGCTTCAACAGTCCCATGTCACGCTTGGCATCTTCCAGCCCCTTGGCTCGTTCCTTGGGGTCATCAACAATCCAGCGAGCAAACCCAATCGCACTCTCCACCGTCACGTTGGCATCGGCCAGTTGCTTCTTGATGTCCGCCAGGCTGCCACCCGCTTCCTGGTAAGCCTGGATATCTCGCATCCACGGCTCAATCGCGTGGTACCCACTGTCGATGACCAGTTGTACCTGTTGTTTCAGGTCCAGTTTTTGACCGCGCACCGTGCTGGTATTGAAACAGTAGCCGAACGGTTCGTCCCGAGGACGTTCAACCGCGAGCTTCTCTGCCCCGTGGGCCCCCGGTAACGAGAGAGAAGGTCCCGCCACCCCGGTCGCTGCCAGGGCAGTCACTGATGCAATAAATGTACGACGATCAACTTGAGCCATGTTTTTTTCCTTCTCACAAGTGAGGCCTGCCATCACGGGCTACCACGATGATTGCTTGACCATCCATGATTTCCGTGGCTTCACTATAGAACCGCTAGTTTTCAGCTGTCAAGGAAGCCGGCGGTGCCAACCGCAAGACCTTACCCGGGTTCATCAGGTTGCCCGGATCCAGGGCCAGCTTGATGCGATGCATCATGTCAACCGAATTGCCACACTCATCTACCAGCGAGGATTGTTTTCCCAGGCCAATCCCGTGTTCCCCGGTACAGGTGCCACCCGCTTCCAGCGCCCGCTGGATTAACCAACTATTCAGCTGCCGGGCCATCACCAGTTCCTGCTGGCTTCCTGGATCGACAACCAGGACCACGTGGAAATTGCCATCGCCCACGTGTCCAAACAGGGGCGCTGGCACGCTGACCGATTCCAGTGCCTGCTGGGTGTCAACAATACATTGGGCCAGTTCAGAAATGGGCACGCAAACATCTGTCACATACGCCACGGCATCCTTGCGCAAGGCCAGGCACGCATAGTAAGCATCATAACGAGCCTGCCAGAGCCGTTCACGCTGCGCGACATCCGTTGCCCACTGAAAACCGAGGCCTCCGTACTGTCCGGCAATCTGCTCTGCCTGTTCGGCCTGTTCAGCCACGTGATTCGCGGTGCCATGAAATTCCAGGCATAACGTCGGTGCCAACTCATACTGCAGCCCCGAATATTGATTCACGGCCGCGATCAATGTTTCGTCCAGTAATTCCATGCGGGCCACGGGAATTCCCTGGCCCAGTAACTCGATTGCCGTGTCAACTGCCGACTTGATATCCTGGAAATGACAAATCGCTGATGAGATCGCAGAGGGTACCGGGTGCAGCCGCAGGGTGAGTTCCGTGATGATACCCAGGGTACCTTCCGAACCCACCAGCAACCGCGTCAGGTCATAACCGGCCGCAGACTTCCTCGCTCGACTGCCCGTCCGCACCAGGCTGCCATCGGCCAGGACAGCAGTCAGCCCCAACACATTCTCGCGCATCGTCCCGTAACGAACCGCCGCACTGCCGGAAGCCCGGGTCGCCGCCATCCCACCCAGTGATGCATCCGCACCTGGATCAACCGGGAAATGCAGTCCCGTCTGCTGATCCTGCAGGGCCTGGTTCAGTTGGAGTCGCGTGACACCCGCCTGAACCGTGACATCGGCATCCGGACCACTGATACGCAAGACCTGGTTCAGATGACGCAAATCAATACTAATACCACCGTGACTGGCCACCACGCCTCCCTCGACTCCCGTGGCCGCCCCGTAGGGAATCATCGGCACCTGGAACCGGCTGCAAATCCGGACGATTTCCACCACTTCATTCTCGTCCCGGGGAAACACGACGCCATCGGGAGCCGCCGGTGTATGACGAGACACATCAATGGCATGTTCCTGGAGAACTTCCGGCGACGTCTCACAACGATCGTCCAACAGGCTGCGCAGGGCAGCCAGTGCCTGATCCATTCGCAATTCTTCTGGTACAGCCAAGAAAACCTCCCAGGGAAACGTTTCACCCTTCCCGCTAAGAATAATGGAACCAGGTCCAGGGAACCAGAGCCACGAGGACCATTCACCGACCGCGGCCTAAATGATTGAATTCCCGTCTTCGCTGCGGTACGATACGCAGCGGTTTTGCATTGCGGTTCATCCTTTTATCGAGGGAGTTGATCATCATGGCCCAGGCTGGAATCAATCGTCGCCGTTTCATGGGGACCGTCGGAGTCATGGCTGGCAGCGCGGCCATCAGTCGGGCAGCTCCTTCACCCAACGAACAGGTGGGTATCGCGGTACTCGGATGCGGACGTGGGGCCAACCTGGCTTCCTGGTTTGCACGCCTGCAGGACAGTCGCGTGGTGGCCATCTGCGACCCGGACCAAAATCGTGCCAGGGCACTCTGTGCCCGGATTGAAAATATCTCCGGTACACGACCTGAACCCGTGGTCGATTTTCGACACCTGCTGGATCGCAAGGATATCGATGCCCTGGCAGTGGCCACCCCGGATCACTGGCATTCGCCGGTCACTATTCATGCCTGTGTCGCCGGCAAGGACGTGTACGTCGAGAAACCGGTTAGCCACAATATTCGCGAGGGTCGGCTGGCCGTCGACGCCGCGCGAAAATATAAGCGCATCGTCCAGCATGGTACCCAGCTGCGATCCGCTCCCCATTACCAGAAAGCATGGCAGCTACTGCGGGACGGAGTGATCGGAAAAGTGATGATGGTGAAAGCCATTAACAACCAGCGACGTGGCAGACTGACCAGGCGAGAGGACAGCCCGGTGCCCGCGGGCGTTGACTACGACCTCTGGCTGGGACCTGCCCCGAAACAATCTTTCAATCTCAATCGCTTTCACCATGGCTGGCACTGGCACTGGCAGTACGGTACGGGCGACATCGGTAACGACGGGGTACACCAGATCGACCTCGGACGATGGGCACTGGATTTAAAATCTCCGCGGGCAGTTTCCTGCAGTGGTGCCAAGCTCGGCTCGCGCGGGGACGCCCAGGAAACCCCGGACACGATGGTCGTCACCTGGGAATACGACGACCTCCTGTACGTGTACGAACAACGGGATTTCACTCCCTACCGCATGCAGTCCCATCGGCTGGACAACGACAACATCATTTATGGTGACAAGGGATTCATGATGATTGATCGCGATGGTTACCGCGTGTTCTACAAGGGTGAAAAGGGGCCGTCCTTCCAGAAGACATGGGCAGACACCCCCGTCCACTACCAGAACTTCCTGGACTGTGTGAAGAATCGTCAGCAGCAAGACCTGATCGCCGACGTGGAAGAGGGGCATCGTTCAGCCCTGCTCTGTCACCTCGGCAACATTTCCTACCGCACCGGCAGGAGACTGGAATTCAATCCCGAGACAGAAACCTTTATCGGGGATGACGAGGCCAACCAGATGCTGGGACGAAAATACCGCCAGGGCTACGAACTGCCTAAAATCTAGTCCGGCCAGTAATCGCCTAGAGGTCACGGCTGACTAACTTGCGAGCCTGCTGAAAGGCATCCGGCATCGAATGCAACCACAGCGGGTTCGTCCTGGCCACGTTTTCCAGGGCCTCCAGGTGCTTCTCGTAAATCTCCACGACTTCCTTGTCGTTACCCATCTGCAGCGCCACGATCATGAGTGCCAGCTCGATCCGGGCCGAGTACTCCTTGGCCAACTCGTGGTCTCGGAGGATATCGAGTAGGTTCCGGCAAAGATAATACTGTCCGCCATGAAAGAATTTCTGGGCGTAGCCCAGCAGGGATTCCACGTTTTGTTGATCCATCAGAATGGCCCGGTCAAAGTCATTCCAGGCAAACTCATCCTCGCCAAACAATAACTTGCGTTTCCCCAGTTCCAGGTGACCCCGGGCATCAAACGGCCTGGTTTCCACCGTTAACAATGATCGACGTGCCCACTTTTCCAGCCAGTTAACTCGCCGCCGACCATTCACCAGGTAACGTTTATCCAGGCCATTGAAATGTTCCCGGTAGGCCGTGCGGCGATCCGCATCACTGGGCGGTGATTTTCCCTTGATCCACTGCAAGGTTTCCATCCGGTCACCGATCAACTGGGCAATAAACTGGTGAGTTCGAATCGTCGGATGGACATGGTCCATGTACTGGTCATACCCGGGCAACCCACCTGGAGTGAGCTTTTCCAGGGCAACTCGGGCGTTCACCAGCGGCGTGTTCGTCTCCTTGCTGACCGCCAGCAGGGACTGGTAGGTTTTTTCCAGCATCCGTAGTGGACAGACATCCGTATCCTTGGCACGAATGTAATATTTCGTGGCTTCTTCCGCTTCGCCCAACCGATCCAGGCAACGGGCCATGCGATAGCTCAGCAAGGCCTGCCCCGAATCAATGGCTTCCGCCTGCCGATAGAAATCAAGTGCCTGGCGAGGATCATCTTCATGAAGATTCGCCGTCTCGAACACCTGCTCCCATGCCTTGCGCTGAGCATCCGTCAACGTGGACAGCAATTCCGATTTAAAGGGTGGACAGTCACGCAGGTTTGACCCCAACCCTACCAGCAACAGCGGTACATCATGTTCACTGCATATCTGGACCATGGCTCGCATGGAATGATCAAAATGATCGATCACCTGGCTACGCCATTCGTCATCCCGGTGATAAGAAGCATAACCACTCTCGACATCGAGACGGGCCTTGACTTCATCTTCCATGACGGTTTTCTCGGCATCACGGGCTTCTTCCAGCTCGGTCCCGGAACGAAGTTGTCTAGCCAGGGTCACCATCCTCAACGAATACAACCACTTGACCAGCCCGTTACCGCTCGCACGTGATTTGACATCCTGGTAAGTGCGGTCTTCCAGAAACTCATTGTGCCCGGTCGCCACCACGATCAAGTCCGGATCATAGGCCATCACTTCTTCCGTGATGCGGGCCAGGCGGTAACTGGCATAGGACAGGCCGCCGCAATTGACCACCTCGTAGTTGCGACTGGGATCCCGCAATTCCAGTTCCACCTGCAACCAGCGACTGAAAGACGTTTCCATCGTATAGGGTCGACCTCGCACCGTGGAACCACCCAGGCAGAAGACACGGTACATCCCGGCAGGCTTCTTCGCAGCGAATGACTGGGTCCCAAAATAAAGCCGGTGCGATCGCGTCGTCTCGTACGTTTGCTGATCCTTTGCCAGGCTGAAAAGCGGATGGGCTCCCCCAAAACCTACGAAGGGATCGACATAACCGGTAGGATCCCCCACGTCCATGGTGCGCAGGGTCACTTCCAATAACACAAACGGTAGCAAACCAAGTACAATGGCTATTGCAGCAAAAATAAACCGCCGCGACTTCCTCCCCGCTGACCCGGAAGTCGGCTGATCCTTTGGTGGAGTTGGAGTTGTCATAAAATAAAATCTGTCGCAAAACAACAAGCTGACCGTTAACTGGACCTATTACTGTCAATCTTTCTTGCGGATCGATAAACCGATGTCAGACAATCATAGTGTAACGGATGCCGCTCAAAATAGGGAAGCTGACCCTGCCAATACAGGTCAACAGCACCCGGTTGGTCACCGCTCACTGCTCGCAACCGCAGCAACCCTCCTCTGCCTACTCGCCATTTTTTTTAGCCTCCGGAAAATCGGGAAAAATGTGCAAGAGATGACAGGCACCAGCCAGCAGCAACAATTCTGGCTGCTATGCCAACCAGGAGCAACGGACCTGGAACGCAAGGCCGCCTTCATAGAACTGGTCAAGTCTGGAAATATTGAATGGAGAAGTGCAAACTTACGGAACCTGGACCTCTCTGGCCTGGACCTTCCCAGTATCCAGGTGCAAAACGCAAATTTCGAAAACAGCAGCCTGGCCGGGGCCAACCTGCCCGATTCCGAGTTGTCCATGAGCCTCTTTCAACTGGTTGATTTCACGGAAGCCGACGTCTCATCAAGTAACCTGATCGAGGTCTACCTGCTAAAAGCGATCCTCAATAAAACCAACTTCTACAATGCCAACATGCAGCGAGCCATGATCGAACAGGTCACGGCGTATGAGACCAACTTCGAAAAGGCTGACCTGACGGAAGCCCACATGCTCCTGTCAGACTTCACTGATTCCAATTTCCGGCAAGCCGACATGACCCTTGTAAACCTGGAAGCGGCAACCCTGGAAGGCTGTGATCTTAGCGGGGCACAACTCGAAAAAGCCCTCCTCCTGGATACAGATTTTACTGATAGCAACTGGTGGCGTGCCCAGGGGCTAACCACGAATACCATTGAAGACCTGTTAAGATCCTTTCCACCATCCGATAAAATCAAGCCGGAATGGAAAGTCGATTTCAAGGACTGGCTAAACGAATTCACGGCCATAAAGAACAACGCCCAGGAAACCAAGCCCCAGCCCTGACCCTGGTAATCGCAGGAACCCATGGACTATCAACCCGGTACTCGTGCTCTCGGAAACCTTGCGTTGGCCACGCTGTGGCTAATCATGTTGCTGGGCAACCCGCTCATGGGCCAACAACCCGAGCCTACTTTTTCCCGGCTGCTCAGCGCAGAAATGCTGGACACTTTTCAACGGGTTTGCCGCTACGTCGAAAAAAATCCCGCGGCAGAAGACGCTGACTCTGCCTGTCAATGGATTTTCCGGACTGCCCTTGATTACCACTTTGAAACCCAGGCCGTCCCGCTCGCCACGCAGTACCTGGAACGACCTGGAACGGTCAAGTCAGTCAACAAACTGGCCCAGCAAGTCGTGATACTTGGGCAAGCTCGCCAGGGAAACATGAAGACGGCCCAGCAGGGATTCCGGCAATACCTGAAGGAACAACCCGCCTATACTGCGGAACAGAATATCGATTTTGTCCTCCAGTTTGCTGGTGAAGCCCAGTTGCAAAAGCAATACCCGGTGGCTGCCGAAATCTACGGTAGTACGGCCCGCCGGTTCACACTCAACCCACAGATCCGAGATCTCTGTGCAAACAAGATAGCCAAACTGAAACTGATCAATGAACCCGCTCCCCCGATCGCTGCCCTGGATATCACCGGCAAGCGTGTCGACCTGGCCAAATACCGCGGGAAGGTACTGCTGATTGATTTCTGGGCCACCAACTGCCCACCCTGCCTGGAAGCACTGCCCCACGTGAAAAAACTGTATGAAAAATACCACGCCCAGGGATTCGAAATCCTCGGCATCAGCCTGGATGTTCACCAGCAAACCGTCGTTTCCTTCCAGCGAACACGCGAGATCCCCTGGCAACTCATGATGCTCGACTCTTCCCGGGGATCCCTGCGACAACCCTATAAGATCAGGGCGATTCCCTCTCTCTACCTGGTGAATCGAAAAGGGAAAGTTGTCCAGTTCGACCTCTACGGCGACGAATTATCCCGGGCGATCGCGCAAATGCTGAAAAACTCAAATTCACCCTGACACGGATACCGAAGACTCCGTATAGTATCCCTCGTAACATGTATGCGCTACACGTCTAAACCTGGAATTTGTATCCATGTCGAGATCCGCGTTACCAAGACGACGTTTCCTGCAAAACGGCTGTGCAGCACTCGGTCTCTCGCTGCCCGAGTTTCTTCGCCTGCGTAAACAGGCCTCGGCAAACTACCTGACCTCGGGCCGCACGGGAAAAGCAAAATCCTGTATCGTGCTCTACTGCTGGGGTGGTATGAGTCACCATGAAACCTGGGATCCCAAGCCACTGGCCCCCCGCGAGATACGGGGAGAGTTCCAACCCATTGCAACCGCCACACCCGGCATCATGGTTTCCGAACACATCCCCCACCTGGCCCAGCAGACGGAACGACTGGCCATCGTTCGCTCGATCCATCACAAAAGTTCCGCACATGGCAAGGGTATGTACTGGAACATGACCGGCCACGCGCCACCCCAGGCAACGACCGCAACCAATATCCCACCCACCCCGGAAGACTGGCCCTCCCTGGGAGCCATGATTTCCAAGTTCCGGAACGCACCACGTGGCATGCCTCGCTCGGTGCGACTGCCCTATCCCCTGGTCGATAACGGCACCCTGCAGGCTGGTGAATACGGGGGCTGGATGGGGCAACAATTCGATCCGATCGTGATTCGAACACCGGGAGGCAAACCATTCGGTGGCGTGTCCCGGAGCCTGGGAGCGGCCGAGTTAGACCTTTCCCAGGAAGTCGATCTCACCCGGCTCACACGCCGCAACCATCTGCTCGCGAACCTGGAAATACCACTGCCACCAGAACCTGGCATCAAGCAATTGCTTCATTTTCGACAGTTGGCCAGCGACATGTTACTGAACCCGGAAGTCAAGGTGGCCTTCGACCTGAACCGCGAATCTCCAAAAAACCTGGAACGCTACGGCAACCATATCGGAGGCCGCAGCATGTTACTGGCCCGCCGCCTGAGCGAAGCCGGGGTTCCGCTGGTCACCGTCTGCTGCGCTGCCGGAGACTTGAATGGATCGCGGGGAGATCACTGGGATACCCATGGTGACAATTTTAACCGGCTTAAAAACACGATGCTGCCCAGTTTCGACCGGCCGGCCGCTACCCTGCTGGATGACCTGGCCGATCGAGGACTCCTGGACCACACGCTCGTCGTCATCCTGACCGAGTTTGGTCGCACCCCCAAGATCAACGGTGGTGCTGGACGTGATCACTACCCGGGTGTGTATTCCGTGGTACTGGCCGGCGGAGGTATCCAGGGTGGACAGGTTTATGGCAGTTCTGATCGCAATGGCGCCCACCCTCACAGCTGCGCCTGCAAACCAAACGACCTGCATGCAACGATCTTTACGGCCATGGGAATTCCTCCCCACACGATGCTCTATGATTCTCTTAATCGCCCCTTGCCAATCACTGATGGCCGGCCCCTGCCACTTTTTGGATGACAGCCTCACCACCCGGACTGCGCTAGAAGACATTGTTTTCTCGCTGCGCACGACCTGGAAATTCAGTTATAATCGGGTCATCTTCCCTCGACAGGTTCCCAGCAATGTCAGATCCATCCACGCACGATAAATTACTGGACCAGGCCATCCAGGGCGAGGTCGTCGCCCTGGAACAGTTGCTCTGGTCCCATTACGACCAGTTGCAAAGAAGAATCCAACGTAAGATCCCTGCTGGCATGCGAGGAGCACTGACCGCCGAGGACATCCTGCAAACCACCTTTGTCGATGCCTGGAAGAATATCGCCTCATTTTCACCCGAGGGTGAAAATGCCTTCTATCGCTGGCTGGCCACGATTGCCGAGAGAAAACTGACCGATCGGATCCGGGCACAGGCAGCTGCCAAGCGCGGTGGCAAACAGGCGCTCGCTGGACCCCAGCAGGCAGCAGCCAGCTCGATGATGAACCTCGTCGACGTGGTCGCCGGGAACTGGAGAAGCCCCAGCGGTTCCGTCGCTCACCGTGAGGCCGAACGGATCCTGGCAGTGGCACTGGGCCATCTCAAGGAAGACTATCGCACTGCGATCTCCATGCGATACCTCCAGGGAAAACCAGTTGCCGAGATCGCCGCCAGGCTGGAACGTACCGAAGGAGCCGTCCACATGATCTGTAATCGATCGTTGAAAAAATTAAGAGATGCCCTGGGACGATCTTCCCTTTACCTCAGCAAGGGATAACCAGGACCAAGGTAGTGAACGTGAACGATCGCAACGAAAATATCCGAGAAGTGCTGAACCAGCATTGGCAACAACGCGACAGCGGTAACATGACCGACGATGACCTGGTCCAGGCACATCCTGAATTGATGCCCGAGCTCCAGGCAGAACTACGGAAACTGCAAATCATCGACCAGGCACGCCAGCAGGCGAAGCATCAGGATGTTTCCACCGACGGCGAGATGCGAGACCAGCTCTCGACCGAAACCTTCTGTGATAACCAGTCAGATTTCCCAATCGATGCCAGCGTCCCCGATTACGACCTGCTGCGCCTCATCGGAAAAGGCGGGTTTGGAGAAGTCTGGCTGGGCAGGCACCGACTTCACGGTGAATACGTGGCCGTGAAACTGGTCCCCAAGCAACGCCTGGTGGAACTGGAAGGGGTACGTTCCTACAAGCAGCAGGCCAAGCAGCACTCGAACCTGGTTCCCATCGAACACGTGGGAGAAACCGATACGTGCTACTACTACGTCATGCCACTGGCAGACGACGTCAAGGGTGCTGCCGCGCTGCGATCCCCGGATCATTATGAACCCAAGACCCTGCAATGGTGCCTCGATAACCTGCCACCCATGTCTCCCGAAGAGGTCCACGAGTTGGCCCAGCAACTGCTCGACGCCATTACCGACCTGCACGATGTCGGCCTCATGCATGCCGATGTTAAACCGGCCAACGTGATGCAACTGGCAGACCGCTGGAAACTGGGTGACCTGG
This sequence comes from Pirellulaceae bacterium, assembly GCA_046583055.1. Classification (GTDB taxonomy): domain Bacteria; phylum Planctomycetota; class Planctomycetia; order Pirellulales; family Pirellulaceae; genus JAZADA01. Next base: position 14,033 of record JAYGDH010000631.1, read on the forward strand.
GACTGATGACTCGCAGCGAACAACAAAGCATGGGTCGCGGTACCGTCGCCTTCTGGCCGCCAGAGGGAACCACCGGACCCACCGCGGACCTCTATGCATTGGGAAAAACCCTTTACCTCGCCATCACCCACCAGTCCCTGCAATCCTTCGATGCATTCGTTGCCGGGAAACTGCCCGTCCTGGGTAATCCCACCGTGGTCAATCACCTGCGCAAAATTATTCACCGGGCCTGTCACTCTGAACCAGACCAGCGCATCCAGACAGCACGAGAATTCGGTGAACTGCTCAACGCCACACCAGCACCCGTCACACCGGACCCTGTCACACCAGCACCGTCACCCGTCACCAACACTGGAAACGGTTCCACCATGGGACGCTGGAAAAAGCCAGCGGCCCTGGCGGCCGGCTGCCTGCTGGTCCTCCTGCTGGTTTACTCCATCACGCAATCGCGCCCAGCCAAAGCTCCCGACGGTCCTGTCAATGCCGTTCAGTTATCAAGCTGGCCCCTGGAAAACCTGCATATAGAACACCTGCCCGCTGCTGATAAAGAAGACAGCACACCCCTTGGAATGATCGGCGTCTCTTCCTTCTGGGTGAAGCCTGCTGAGCAACTTGAAATCCAGGTAAAACTTGAGAAACCGGCTCGCTTTTTCGTCGTGCAGCTAAAAAGCCCCGGTGATATGCAGGTGCTCTATCCATCTTCTGATAATGCCGAAACGCTGGTACCTCCTGCCAGGTCAAGTCTATTGTTGCCGGCGCACGTTAATGAACCCCCGGCAGATCCCAGCACACCCTATTGCCTGGGAGTGATGCTCGTCATTCTCAACGAACCTCTCACGTTTTCAGAGTGGACCACGACACTGGGCCAGAGCGGGTCTCCCAACTGGCTACCCGTTCAAAGCAAGCACTGCTGGTGTTACCAGCATGGTCACCCATTGTTCGAGGCCCGCAGTCGTGGCACCGGGCCAACCGAGGACGCCATTCCGCAACCCCCCGAGGAACTGGCTCGCTTCTGTCACGCTGTACAGGAAAACAAGGGAACCGCACATGTGCAACTGGTCACATTTCCTGTGCTCTCGACCCACGTTGGCAGCCGGGGACTTTGAAATCAATCCCGTGGCTCAGGCCAGCAAGTCACTGACCACTCTCCCCGGCGACAGCAGGAACGGTCGCCCCTGCCGATCGTGAACATGTGTCCGCGGTGTGATTCCCATCAAGTGGTACATCGTGGCAGAGATATCCCACGGACCAATCGGGTCGCGCAACGGGAAGGCTGCCTGGTCGTCACTGGCACCGATCACCGCACCACGCTTGATACCACCACCGGCCATCACCAGGGAATAAACATCAGGCCAATGATCTCGACCGGCAGCCTTGTTAATCTTCGGCGTACGGCCAAATTCACCCAGTGCCAGCACCAGCGTTGTATCCAGTAATCCACGCTGGTCCAGGTCTTCCAGGAAAGCTGACAATCCCTGGTCAAAGGGAGGCAGAAGTTTATTCTTGAGCGTGGGGTAATTCTTGGCGTGCGTATCCCACTCCTCGCGGTTGGAACGGGCCCAGTTCACTGTTACCAGCGGTACCTCCGCTTCTACCAGCCGACGGGCCAGCAACATCGTCTGGCCAAACTGGTGACGACCATAGCGATCGCGCCGAGAATCCGCTTCTGTCGAAAGGTCAAAGGCCTGCTGGCTCTGGCGAGACCCCAGCAAGCCGAAAGCACGCTGCTTGAGATCCGACATCCCCTGGACATTTCCACTGCGTCCACGCTGCAAGATTTCCCGCTCCATCGACTGCAGCAACTGGTATCGATCCGCCAGGCGACCGCTGGAAACGTCTGGCGGAAGCGATAGTTCCTCGATCTCGAAATCGGACTGGTTCGGATCCTGGGCAACTCGAAAAGGCTCAAAGGCTTCTCCCAGGAAACCGGCGTTCTGGCCGGCCATGGGAGGACGATTTCCCTGGTGCATCACAGGCCCCAGGACAGCCGCGCTGGGAACCGGGTTGGGAGTTGGTTTCAGGCGCGCCACGGCTGCACCATAGGTGGGAAAATCATCCTTGCTGGCCGGGGTATTGGTGCCAGGCTTGGGATGCGGATGGCCCGTTAACGCCGTGTACGATGCCGAACCGTGTTCAAAATC
>JAYGDH010000123.1:0-4322 GCA_046583055.1 Pirellulaceae bacterium
CAACCGGGGCCGGTTGTTCCCCGGGGCCATCTGACAAGGGTTCCAGCTGCGAGGAGCGAGGATTGAATTTCCAGAACCGAGAGAAACTGGCGGGCATGTAACCGGTCAGTGCTTCAAAAACCGCCACCTGGTGTTGCTCGCCAGCAGGTACGTGGAAGGTGACCTGGTAGCGGATGACGTGAGGCATTTGTCGGTAGCCGATTTCCACGCGTTTGGTTAGCAGGTGTCGCGAGCGGATCGTGGTGTTCTTGGCCAGGTGGTTTCCGGATCGGTCCCCGGGGGCCAGCCAGAATGCCATTTGCGAGGTGCTTTGCAGCCAGTGTTTTCCGTGCGCCATGCTTAACAGCTTGCTGGACGAACGGGGGCCAGCCCCGTCACGTCGCGAACCGGCCTCGGTTGGATTGTAGGTCTCGTTGCGAATGGTCGAGCCGGCATCAAAATTGGCTGCCGATTGCAGTTGTCGGCCATGATCGCTGCTGTTGATGAATTCCTGGCCGTTCCAGGTGAGGGAATGAATGGCGCCCGCTAACCGGTTGGTAGTCGTGATGGCAATTTCGGAGTTTCCGGCCGCAGCTCGAATCACGATGTCTCCCGACACCGGTGATTCCTGGGCAGCCGTTTCATGAACGGTGGCAGCCAGCACCAGGCCCAGCGTCAGCCAGCAGCAGAGGTCATTTGGATTGGGCATGGCGGCTGAATTTTCGTTGGAACAGTGAAGGATGTCAGGGATCCGTTTTTCTTTTCGGCCTTGGTACATGCCAGAGTGGCGGGCATGCCATATACTGTACTGCATGTGGCGATTCATTTCTCGACTAACGATTATCATCGGTGTGCTGGCGCCTGTCCCGGCAGCAGCGGAGCCGGTTAGTTTTTCGCGTGATATCCGCCCGCTCCTGGCCAGTAGGTGTTTTGCCTGTCACGGGCCGGATGACAAGGCGCGGCAAGGTGAACTGCGATTGGATACCCTGGCCGGTGCCACGGCCAAGCATGATCGGCGGCAGGCCATCGTGCCCGGTCGCAGCGTTCTCAGCGAACTGGTGCGACGGATCAGTAGCCCGGATCTGGAAACGCGGATGCCTCCGCCAGATGCAGGTAATGCCCTTTCCCAATCCGAGCAGGAGTTGTTAGAGCGTTGGATTGATGAGGGTGCCGATTACCAGGAGCACTGGGCCTTCGTGTCACCAAAGCGTCCAGTCCCTCCGCGATTGAAGCAACAGGCAGATTGGCTGCGAAATCCTATTGATCACTTCGTGTTGGCTCGCATGCAGCAACAAGGCTTGCATCCCTCTGAACGGGCTGATCGTTACACGCTGGTGCGTCGGCTTTACCTGGACCTGATAGGTCTGCCGCCCACGCCTGCTGAGGCGGATGCTTTTGTCATTGATGACGACCCCAGGGCATATGAAGAGCTGGTGGATCGCTTGCTGGACTCGAAACATTACGGGGAACGCTGGGCACGAGCCTGGTTGGACCTGGCTCGCTATAGCGATACCAACGGTTACGAGAAGGATCGTCCACGTTCCATCTGGCCCTACCGGGACTGGGTGGTCCAGGCGCTGAACGCGGATATGCCGTATAACCAGTTTTCTGTCGAGCAACTGGCTGGCGACATGTTGCCTCGTGCAACCGAGAGCCAGCGGGTGGCAACCGGCTTTCATCGTAACACCATGTTGAACGAGGAAGGTGGCATCGATCCGCTGGAATATCGCTTCTATGCCATGGTGGACCGGGTGGCAACGACGGGACTGGTTTGGATGGGGCTGACCGTTGGGTGTGCCCAGTGTCACTCGCACAAGTACGATCCCGTGTCACATTCAGATTACTACCGCTTCCTGGCGCTCATGAACAATGCAGAGGAACCGGACCTGGACGTGACCTCGGGTAACCTGCGGGAACGTCGTGTCCAACTGACGGCACAATGGGAGGAAATGAAAACCGGATTAGCCGGGAAGTTTCCACCTCGCCAGGGGGAGCCAGACACGGCAGAAAATCGTCGCCAGCATCTCCAGGAAAAACTGGCGGCCTGGCTGGCCGTGGCAAGTGAACAGGCCGTGGACTGGACGGTGATACGTCCCGTCGAGTTAGACAGCAATTTGCCCAAACTTGACCTGTTGGAAGACGGATCAGTTTTTTCGCGAGGTGATGTCACCAAGCGAGACCTGTTCCAGTTGCGGTTTGACCTGGGGGAGCAATTTAAGAAGCCCTTGACGGCACTGCGCCTGGAAGTGCTGGCTGATGACCGTTTGCCCGCGGGGGGGCCTGGTCGTGCGTTTTACGAGGGGCGCAGGGGCGACTTTTTCCTGAGCGAATTACGCATGAAGGTAAATGGGAAGGATTTTCCTTTCGCAGCCGGGTCGCACAGTTATGGGAAGATTAGTGTTGGTAGCGGAGGTGCTGATGCAAAAAATGTTTTTGATGGCGACGGGTCCACGGGTTGGTCGACATCGGAACGCCCCGGAGAACCGCATCAGCTGGTGTTGAATTTCTCGCAGCCGCTGGTGGCACGTGGCAAGGTTGAAATCGAGTTGCTGTTCGAGCGACATTTCGTCGCCAGCCTGGGACGTTTTCGTTTTGCCGTGACCAGTGACGAGAAGGTAAAAGCCAGTTCCATGCCAGTTGGCATGGAACGATTGCTGGTGCAGCAGGAGACGGCGCATACCGCGACCGAACGAAACGCGTTGCAGCAATATTTCCTGTCGATTGCTCCGGAACTGGCCGCGGCACGTAAGCCACTGGATCGCCTGCGCAAGCAAATTCCCTCCTGGCCACAGACATTGGTGCTTCGGGAGCGAGCTGCAGACAATGTGCGTCCCACGTTTCGACATCATCGCGGTGAGTACCTGAGTCCCCGCGAGGCCGTTGTTCCAGGACTTCCGACCCGCTTTGCCAGTGGCCCGGGCAAGCAGCCACAGAACCGACTGGAATTGGCGCGGTGGCTGGTTAGCGAGCACAATCCGCTGGCTGCCCGCGTACATGTTAATCGTACCTGGCGAGCATTTTTCGGTTCCGGGCTGGTACGCAGTAGCGGGGATTTCGGTACGCAGTCAGTACCACCAACGCATCCGCAGTTGCTGGACTGGCTGGCAGTGGAGTGGGTGTCCAGGGGTTGGTCCATGAAACAGCTGCATCGCCTGATCGTGAATAGTGCAACCTACCAGCAGGGTTCACGCGTGACGCCAGAGGGTTTGCACATCGATCCTGAAAATCGCTGGCTGGCTCGGGGACCTCGTTACCGACTGGACGCCGAGGTGTTGCGTGACGTGATGCTTCGTTCCAGTGGCCTGCTCTCACCACGGCTGGGAGGAGCAAGTGTTTATCCGCCCCAACCGGCCAGCGTGGTAGCACTGGCGTACGGGGGTAACAATTGGAAAGTTTCCACCGGTGCCGATCGATATCGACGTTCCCTGTACACGTTCAACAAGCGAACCAGTCCTTTCGCGGCCTATACGACATTCGATGCCCCTACCGGTGAGAATTGTATTGTGCGCCGCAATCGTAGCAATACACCTCTGCAGGCACTGACCTTGTTGAATGATGAGATGTTCCTGGAGATGGCCAGGGCCCTGGCAAACCGAGTGGTGAAAGCCCGGGTTGAGTCGCCAGAAGCACGGGCCCAGTTGCTGTTCCGTTACCTGTTGACACGTCCAGCGCAGCAGGAGGAACTGGCAATGGTCCTGGTCTTTCGAGAAAAACAGCTCAAGCGGTTACAGGATGGAGAGTTAAAAGCAGCCCAGATTACGGGCGAGAAAGAACCGGATGCAGAGTTGGCATCGTGGGTCATGGTGGCAAGAACCTTGATGAACCTGGACGAAACGATCACGAGACATTAAGAGGCTTTCGAGAGCGATTATGAATTCTGTGGATATGAATGATCAATTTCTGAGACGAGAAACACGTCGACATTTTTTCCGTGACTGCGGACTGGGGATTGGCAAGATTGCCTGTGCGTCGTTGCTGGCCGGGGACATGGGGCAGGCAGCGTTGGCAGCGGAAACGGCTGCGGTGAATCCAACGGCTGCCAGGAAACCTCACTTTCCAGCGCGTGCTAAACGCGTGATCTACCTGTTCATGGCCGGAGCTCCCAGCCAGTTGGAGTTGTTTGACCACAAGCCCAAGCTGGCGGAACTGGAAGGTAAGCCGATTCCTCCCTCCGTCATCAAGGGGCAGCGTTATGCTTTCATCCAGCCGGATGCAGCGATCCTGGGACCACGATTTCGTTTTGCCAGGCACGGTAAGTCTGGCGTTGAAATTTCAGAGATGTTGCCACACCTGTCCAAGGTGGTCGACGAGATAGCAATGGTACGATCCGTGCATACGGATCT
>JAYGDH010000128.1:0-5160 GCA_046583055.1 Pirellulaceae bacterium
GACGGCCGCCGACCATCTCCACGGTAAATAGATTCTGGATGTGCTCGACTCTGGGATCCTCGGCGAACTTATCGACGTTGGCGTGAGGCAGTTGTTTTCGAAGGACTTCGATTCCGTCCTCCGCCACGAATCCACGTTCAATGTGGGACGACTCGAAGTCCGCCATGTTTTCGAGAAATGACTCACTTGGCGGAATCAGAATGTCTAAGGCGTTTTCGAGACGGAGCGAGATGTCCAGCAAACCAACCCTGTCAGCACCGAGATCGGTGATCAGATGGGCCTCCAGGGTAGTGTCGTCTTCAACCACTCCCAGCACTTCTGCCAGAGTTTCGCAAACCTTGGCATAGATGTCATCCCTGCTCACGATCAAACTTCTCCTCGCCATCTTTTCAGCAAACTTTCATCTGGGTCCGGCAACGTCCGGTGTCGTTTCGGCTAACCAGACACGCGAGCAATGAACGAATTTTGCTCCGGGAACGTGCTGTTGTTGGGCTTGATGCCATCCTTGATCAGATCGGCGATCATCCCCCGATTGGACAGATTGTCCATGGGACGTACCTTCAGTGACGTTATCCCCTGACATGATACCACGGATGTGAGAGAATCCTAACAGGATTACCCCCTGAAAAGGAGTCTTTCAAGTGGAAACAAAAACGTCATGCCACGGACCAGATTATTGCCAAACTGCGTCGAGCCGATATTGAGCTGGGCCAGGGAAAGAAGGTTGCTGATGTTTGACGCCTGCTGGAATTCAACGTGCAGACTTACTACCGGTGGCGTCCGAAGTACGGCGGCATGAACATCACTGACGGTTGCCTGGTGCATCTCAAGGGGCTGACGAAACTGAAGGAACTTAGCCTGGCAAACACACACCCCAAACCCGGGGCGATCACCGACGCTGGTGTGGCCAAGCTCCAGAAGGCCTTGCCCAACTGCAGCATCTACCGCTAACCCTCCAGCAGCCGCATGACCTGCTGCTAAAAGACTTGCACACGCCGCCTGGGAGGGCGAAGATGGGGGCTGTGTAGATTGGGTGATTAGTCCCACGCCCGCGTCAGGAAAGCACTAAATACTCCACATCACATACCATCGAGAACCGTCATCATGGATAAACTATCGTGGCTACTGCTAGTTCTCGTTGTCACGATCGGTTGTGGTTCCGACAAAACGCCCGAGAGTAGCCAACACGCGCCGTCCCAGGAATCGAAGACCGCTGACGCGGATTCTCTGATTCCGGCAAGAGAGAAAACCGTGCTGCTCACCGACTTCGAAGAGGACCATTGCGCCTTCAGCTTCCAGAGCGGAGGGTTGCTTAAACTCTCCGGCAAAGACCAGGTGGAGAAGTTTGATCTTTTTTTGGAAATGCCCATGGGCCTGGCAACCAACAATTCGCAGTTGGATGATGATTTCCCAGGTAAAGGTGGCATCGTCGATCTGGGAAGGAAGCCCTCGAAGGAAATCCGTGAAATCCCCTTGTATGGTTACAGGTTCGCCTTGCCCCCAAAGCAGATTCGACCCGGCCACACCTACTGCGTGAGAACTGCCGATGGTGAACAATACGGGTTGTTTCAAGTCATCGAGTTCGACTCCGAGGCTGCCACCCTGAAGATTACCTGGAGGTACCCCGCAGGCAAGCCCGTACCCAATGTATCAACCGGCTTGAGCGAGCAGGATGTTGAGACAATTGCTGCTCAGCCCCATCAGCCGATCCTGAACAATCCCCATTTTATCTCAACGGTGCTCAAGCCTGGTATATGGGAACGAATCGGCAAACTTGAGGTGCGGAAAACGGCCAACCACCAGATAACGGTACGAACGCTAACCAAGAAAATAAAGCACGTTCATGGGAAGTACGTGGTAATGGAGAACACCGATGCAAAGGGCACCAAGGTGGCTACCGAAGTGCAGAGCTATGACCGGCTGGCTAATACGATGCATTCAACATTTGTCAATGGAAAGGGATCCCTGAGGAGGCTGGTTGGAGTGCCCGATCCAAAGACCCACGCAATCAAGTGGAAGATGATTCCCGCTGAAAATGATCCGCGGACAACGGAATTAACGATAACTTGCGCTAAAAACGGTCTTAGCGCCCAAGCGCAGGGACGAACATATCAGGGAGACACATTGATCTCAATCTTCACGGGAGACGCAAGGTGGGTTGGTGATTTACCCGCATCAGATCTGGCACCCGCCAACAAGTAGCCCCACTTCAGAGCGCCAGACGACGAGTAACTGACCGTCCAGCAGCAGGTCATGCTGCTGTAGAAACCATCACGTTGTTTCCACAACCTCTGCCAAAAGACTTGCTCACGCCGCCCCAAGAGGCAAAGATGGGGGCTGTGTTGAGCGTTTGAACTCTTACCGAACTGTGTGATAAGATTGACAAGTTACCGGTTAGAGAGTTCTTTATACTGGAGAACGACAGGAGGGATCGATTGAAGGGGTTTGTCCTATACATATGGGCAGCCGGTGCTTTGCAGCTGCTGGTGGCGTTCGCGAACATCGTCGCGGCGAGGATGTTTCGCTACCGTGAGAGCATCCGAACACTGCCAGGTCACGTGGCCGATGTGTTCGTCGTCCAGAACATATTCATAATGTTCACGGTCGTCGGGATGGCTGGTCTGTGCTTCGCGTTCGCGGACGAGTTGGCCGGGGGTTCCCAGCTGGGGCGATGTCTGAGCGGCTTTCTCTCCGTCTTCTGGTGTATCCGTCTAGTTTTCCAGCTGTTCTTCTACGACCGACAGATGCGTCGCCAACACCGATTATTCGACGCCCTGTTCCTCCTCACGTTCGTCTATCTGGTGGTAGTATTCACAATTGGAGCGTTGGCCAGTCGACCCTGATCAATCAGCTGGCAGACGTGGACAGCACGGACTGTTGCACTACCCTGTTGGTTGCCAATGACTTGCTCGAAGTGATCATCTGTCACCTGCTGGTAATGGCTGGTGGCAAATCCCTCGTGCGTGCGGAGAACTCCGCTTGCACAGCTACAGGGGTGGAGAGGGGGATATTCTCTGGTGTCTCCCGATGCTGCCATCCTGATGTTGTGAAGAAAAGCCACTTTGACAGTTAACCTCACGCGATACTTTGCGGGTATTTTCTGGAGTTGTTTTTTTTCTGGAGAATTTAGCCCAAATGGTCACCGCCGAACTGAAAACCTCTACTCTCGCCCCCAAATTAGTGGCTTGGCTCCCGTTGGCCAGTCTGCCCGCGGCGGTCATATGGTTTGCCTCCGAGGGCCCCGCCTGGGTCTTCATGTGGACACTGGCCTTTGCCGTCTATAGCGGGCTCAAGTGGCTCAGTTTTGCAGATGGTATCGCCACGACCCGGGCCACACGAAGACGTTCATTGGGCTACCTGCTACTCTGGACCGGCATGGACGCGAAGTCGTTCCTGGCATCTAACGCCGTTGAACGGCCGTTGCTGAGTGAGTGGTTCCTGGCCATTGGCAAACTGGCCCTTGGAATTGGGTTCGTTATTGCTGGTGTCTTGCTGGTTGATGTGCACGGCCTGACAGCTGGCTGGATTGGCATGGTGGGTATCGTTTTCACGTTGCACTTTGGACTGTTTCATGTACTGTCCATCCTCTGGCGACGCGCTGGGATTGATGCTCAGCCCCTGATGGACGCTCCGATCCTGGCGTCATCGCTGAGTGATTTTTGGGGGAAACGCTGGAACCTGGCGTTTCGGGACTTGGCCCACACTTATGTTTTCCGCCCGCTGGTGGGCAGGCTGGGGATCGCTGGAGCCACGATGGCGGTGTTCCTGGTGTCAGGCGTTGTACATGACGTGGTTATTTCCGTTCCGGCCAGAGGCGGACTGGGCCTGCCGACACTCTACTTTGTGATTCAAGGTGTCGGCGTGTTGTTCGCGCGCAGTCGCTTCGGGAAACGCCTCGGTATCAGGCGGGGCATCAGCGGCCGACTATTCTGTATTCTGTTTACCCTGGGACCCTTGTTCCTAGTATTTCATCCACCGTTTGTTGAGCGAGTGGTTGTTCCCATGCTCATTGTTCTTGGAACTGCAGGAGGTTAAAAGCGAGATGTTGAATTTAGAGTTACTTGTCTTTATCGGTGGTCTTCTACACTTCGGTATTCTGCTGGCCAGTTCAATGGTCCCCAGGGTACTGGACTGGAAAATGTCGCTGGACGGTCTTGACGACCTTTCTCGTCAGCTGGTTTGGGTTCACGGTGTCTTTATCGTGCTGGTGATCATTGGCTTCGGCTTAATCTCGGTACTGCTGGCCAGCGAACTTGCTTCGGGGACTCCGCTGGCACGGGGTATTTGCCTTTTCATTGCCATCTTCTGGGGAGCGCGGCTGGTCGTACAGTTCTTTGTTTTCGACGCCAAGCCGTACTTAAAGACGACTTTCTTAAAGGTGGGTTACCACGGGCTGACGGTGGTTTTCATTTTCCACACCGCTGTCTACCTGCTGGCAGCCGTGCGATAGGAACTTCATGCTGAATCGATGGACGGTCGTTGAGGAAGACGCGAATAGCTAACCGCCCAGCGTCGGCCAGCGCTCTCGCGAGCAACTGCAACCACTATCTTTTCCCGGAAACAGATCAAGGCGTTGGGAGGGCGAGACTCCTGCCGAGCCGCCTTGGCTGTGCTTTGGTTTCCGCTCGATGGCGGCCTGTTCTGGGGCCGTGGCAATCTGCTACACCCAGTTCTGCACCCTCTCCTGGCGTTGTGGCACTACCGTTTAGTTACCAGTCGGCGGCCGTTTCAGGTTACCAATCGCCTGCTCCCACCCAGCGAGGACGATTCCGCCCCTGCCGCTCTTGGCAGAAACAAGCCGAACGAGTTGGCCCCGCGGACTGCGCCACACCAGGTACCGCGATCCACCGCGAAGCACCAGCAAGTATCGATCGAGGTCTACCGCCTGGCAGCCATGTTTGACGGAGTCTTGTCCGAGGTGGGTTAGTTGGATCGTGAGTTCCAGCGGCTTGCCGGTTGGATGAATCCACAGACCGGGAAACGTCTGTGTTTTTTCGCCGTTTGAATCATATCGTCGCACCGCCATAAACGAATCTGTCCAATCCGGCGCCGAGGTGACGATGACACCGCGCGGACATGCCAACTCGTCTACCTCTTTTCCGTCACGAAGCACACGTGCCGTGCCGTCGGTCACAGTGACCGAAGCCGACTGTCGATGCT
>JAYGDH010000142.1:0-8149 GCA_046583055.1 Pirellulaceae bacterium
GATGCGCAGCTGAAACTGCATAACCGCGTGGCCTTTACCGAAGGGCCCGTCTGGCATCCCAGTGGCAACGTTTACTTCAGCGACATCGCCAACAGTCGCATCATGCGGCAGGATCCCAAGGGCGAGTTACATGTCTTTCGAACTCCCTCGGGACGAACCAACGGGATGGTGTTTGATCTGCAAGGACGACTCATTGCCTGCGAGGGGGGAGGTTACGGCAGTAACCGACGCCTGACACGCACCGAGCATGACGGCACGATTACCGTGCTGGCCCACCGTTACCAGGGAAAACTCATTAATTCTCCCAACGATGTCACGATCGACTCCCGTGGCCGCCTGTATTTTTCCGATCCACGCTATGGCAATCGCTCGGACCTGGAGCAGTTTGATGACAAGGATCGTGCCATCGAGGGAGTCTATCGCATTGATGACGTGGACAAGGTCGAGCGGATCATCACGCATGAAGTCATCCGTCCCAACGGGTTGGCTATTTCGCCCGATGATCGCTACCTGTTTGTTACCGAGAATGTCAACAGCGGCAACGATCCACAAAACCGCAAGCTCTGGCGGTTCAACTTAACGGCGAAAGGCTCCGTCGTGGCTGGAAGTCGCAAGCTACTATTCGACTGGGGCGGTGATCGAGGTCCAGATGGCATGACCATTGACCAGCAAGGGCGACTCTATGTCACCGCGGGATTCAACTTCTCACCAGATCCAGGCGAATCCGTGAAGGAATACAAGGCCGGCGTTTACGTCATTTCTCCAGCCGGCAAACTGATCCAATTTATCCCCGTGCCGATCGACATGATCACCAATTGTGCCTTCGGGGGTGCGGATCGAAAAACACTCTATATTACCGCGGGCCATAAGTTATGGAGTATTCGAACCAATACTCCGGGACATCTGGCGTGGCCGCCCAGCAAGTAGGCTATACCTCCGGAAACGCGCGGCCAGTTTCTCGAGTTCCACCAATTCTCTACTTACCAATATTTTGTTAGAAACATATTAATATCCTTTCGGTTCAATTGTCAGAACATGGCAGCAAATAAAATCCAACCCTGACACATCTCCTCAGGTCATCACGATCCCTCTATCCAAGAAACAGTACGGCATCATGGGAACTAGATTCATTGCTTTCGGGGCAGCCCTTGTCTTGATTTTCGCTTCCGTCATTGCAGCCCAGCAAAATCCCGGCCAGCCTGGCGGTGGCCGTCCTGGTTTTGGTCCTCCTGCTGGTGGCCAGGGAGCTCCCCGCAATCGAGAACTGGTCAAACAGTTCGACAAGGACCAGGACGGAAAGCTGAATGACGTGGAACGCCAGGCGGCCCGTCGCTATGCGCAGGAAAACCCTGCTCGACGTGGTGGCAGACGCGGTCGTCCCGGTGGCGGCGGACCTCCCAGCCAACCCACGGAACCCGGCCCCCGGGTTTCGTCCCAGGATGTCAAGAACTATCCACAGCACAAGCTGTACGATGAAACGATCTTGCGAACCTTCTTCCTGGAATTCAAACAGGATGACTGGGAAAAAGAGCTGGCTGACTTCTACCGCACGGACGTGGAGGTTCCAGCCCGCTTAACCGTCGACGGAAAAACGTATGAAAATGTGGGCGTTGGATTCCGGGGCAATTCTTCTTACTTTTCCTTGCGCGAAGGTCAAAAAAGGTCCTTCAACATCACCCTGGACTATGACAACAAGGGCCAGAACCTGTACGGCTACCGTACGCTCAATCTACTAAACTCGCATTCCGATCCTTCCTTTCAGCGGATCGTATTGTACAGTCACATTGCACGCCATTACACGGCTGCTCCCAAGGCCAATTTCGTCCGCGTGGTCGTGAACGGTGAAAGCTGGGGAATCTATATCAACGACCAGCAATTCAACAAGGATTTCATCAAGGACTGGTTTAGCCGTCGGGATGGAGTGCGTTGGAAAGTCCCCGCCGGTCCTACCGGTCGCTCCTTAACGTACGAGGGAGACAAGGCCGAGGACTACTGGGGATTCGAATTGAAATCGAAAAATACTCCCGAGGCCTGGAAAGCGCTGATCAAGCTTTGCAAGACACTGGATGAGACTCCCAAGGAAAAAGTAGCCTCGATCGATTCGATTCTCAGTATCGATCGGGCACTCTGGTTTCTCGCCCTTGATAACGTGTTGATTGACAGTGATGGTTACTACAGTCGCGGTAGTGATTACGTCATCTACCAGGAACCACAATTTGGCCGGTTTCATGTCCTTCCCTACGACAACAATGAAACTTTCCGCTTCCCCGGCGGAGGTGGCCCTCCGGGCAGTGGCATCCGGGGAGGGACGCCCAACGGACTTCAGCTGAATCCTTTCACGGGCGAGTACGATGACATGAAACCCCTGCTAAGTCGTCTGCTCGCGGACCCGGAAATCAGCAGCCGTTATGCTGCTCACGTGAGAACGATTGTGGACGAGTGGCTGGACTGGAAAAAAGCCGGGCCGCTGAGCAACCAGTACTACCAACTGATCGATGCTGAGATTGAAAAAGATACTCGGAAGGAATCCAGCTACACTGACTTCATCCTGAACATGACGGACACCCTGGACTCGGGACGACGTCCCCTGCCTGGTCTCAAGTCATTCTTCGAAGAACGCCGCGAGTACATCCTCGGCCTGCCGGAATTCAAAAAGCCCACGCCCAAGATCGAATCCGTGAAGCTGGCCGCCACCAATCGCTCGCCTGGCAACCTGGTTGCCGGCAAGCCCATTCACGTGCAGGCCAAGATCGGCGCTGGCAACAAGGCAGAACGCGTCATGCTCTACCATGCACCGGCTGCCTATGCACGGTTCCAGCGATTGCCGATGCTCGATGATGGCAAACACCAGGATGGTGCTGCCGGTGACGGACTTTATGGTGCTGCCATACCGGCCCAGTCTGCCGGAACGAATGTCCATTACTACGTCGAGGCACGCACCGATGCGACCGTTGGCAGTACGGTTTTCTATCCACGATCGGCAGAATCCAGCCCCTTGGATTTTTCGATTCCGATTCCGGATGCACCCAAAACCAGCCTGGTCATCAATGAAATCATGGCTTCCAACGATACGGCCGTCCAGGATCCCCAGCAGCAGTACGACGATTACATCGAACTTCACAACAAGAGCGACCAGTTGATCGACCTCGGTGGAGTCTACCTCACTGACAGCAAGGCCAAACCACTCAAGTGGGCATTCCCGGCCGGCAGCCGCATCCAGGCGAACGGCTACCTGGTCGTCTGGCTGGATGACGACATCACGGACCAGCCCGGGCTCCATGCCAACTTCAAGCTATCAAAATCAGGGGAGACCTTGCTGTTGATAGAAAAGCAAGATGGAAAAATTCGCCTGTTGGATGCCATTAAGTTTGGGCCCCAACAAACGGACCAGGCCTATGGGCGACTACCCAATGGATCCAGTCAGTTCAAAATGATCCAGGCGACACCGGCCAAACCGAACAAGTAGCCTGTCTACTGGAGCAGGCGGCGAAAGAACGTGTTCATGTCCGTGATCATGAGACTGAACCAGGGTTCGCGGTTCCAGCAGCCGTGCTTGCCATCCTTGACCACCACGATGCCGGTCTCGATTCCCAGTGCCTTGAGCTTATCCCGGGTTCCCTGGTTGCGAGCCGGATAATCAAGCTCCCCTGCCATGAACAGGATCGGAGGCGTCTCCTTGCTGACGTGAGTAAAGGGAGATGCCTGTCGATACAACTCGGGAGCCTCGTCAATCGTCTTGCCAAACCACTTGTTGGCATTGGAGTTCCCTGGATCCTTGCGCGATTTTTCCGCCACGGATCCAGTGGCCAGTTCCAGGGGGCCGGCCAGCACCACGGCCGCCTGGATTCGAGACGATTGCTCCGGGTTACCTCCCTGTCCCTGGAATTCCTCCACGTGCGAGGCTGTAGCCATCAGACCCACGAGATGGCCGCCAGCAGAACCACCGATCGCGCCAATCCGTTTTGGATCCACAAGGTACTTGTCGGCGTGAGCACGCAGGAAACGGACAGCAGCATTACAGTCATGAATGGCTGCCGGGAAAATCGCTTCTCCCGCCAGGCGATACTCGATAGCTGCGGTCGCGAAACCTCGCTGAGCCAGCTGGATGGCCAGGGCCCGGAACTTGGTCTTTTCTCCCTTGAGCCAGCCTCCGCCATGAACGACCACTAACGTCGGCATTGGCTGTCGAACCGTTTTCTGGCGAAACAGATCCAGGTGCAACTCACGTTTACCGTACCTGGCATATACCACGTCCAATTCTGCCGTGATATCCGCTGGTATTTCCTTTGACGGAGGATTCGTAACCTTTGGCTTACCAACCTTTTGCTGTGCAAGACCGGTCTGCACATCCAGGACGAGCGTTCCCAGCAGGACCAGGATCGTAGCACGGTGTCTCATGATTCGCATGGCTGTCTCCAATCAATATCTCCAGGTGTCGCTCAGTATACCCTACTTGTCGATGACCTACATTACATCACACAATAGAAACCGTTGACAAACTTATTTCTCCTTCCCAGGAAAACATCATCATGTACCGATCCAGCAAGCACAGCTGTTGCCTCTCACTTCTCGTCACGCTCCTGGCAATCCAAGCAACCGCCATCGGTCAAGAGAAAAGACAGCCCAAGGTCGTCGCACCTTCCCGCGCCAAGCAAGGGCCCTTTAAACCCGTCAAGGACAAGCCTGGTTTACCGCGCGTCCTGCTGATTGGTGATTCGATTTCCATCGGTTACACCGTACCGGTACAAACGCTGATGAGCGGGAAGGCTAACGTTCACCGAGCTCCCACCAATTGTGGACCCACCACGAAGGGAGTCAAGGAACTTGACCAGTGGATCGGCAAGCAATCCTGGGATGTTATCCATTTCAACTGGGGCTTGCATGACCTCAAGTACATGGGGCCCCAGGGACAAAACCTGGCTAAGCCCAAGGCCGCTGACAGCCATCAACAGGTCCCCCCCGCGGAATACGAGAAACACCTGCGCCAGCTGGTAAATCGCTTACAGAAAACAGGAGCTACGCTCATCTGGTGTCATACGACCCCGGTGCCAACCGGCTGCAAGGGACGCGTCGTCGGCGATTCGGAGAAATATAATGCGATCGCGGCCAGGATCATGAAAGAAAAAGAAATCATGATCAATGACCTGTATGGATTCTGTAAACCGCAACTGACAAAAGTCCAGCGACCCGCCAACGTTCACTTCACGCCGGCAGGTTCCAAGGCACTTGGCCAGCAGGTCGTCAAGCACATCGAGAAAGCGATCCAGAACCGTCCAGGAAAATAACCGGCAACATCATGCCCCCTGGATCTCGCCCAGCAACTGGGCCGTAGCTGCCAAGCGGGCAAACTTGTTCTGCCAGATCTGCAGGCAGGCATCATGAATGTGGTCGTGGATCGTGGCCATACCATCAGTCACGGCCGTCACCCGGTAGTTGCGTATCGATGCCGCAATCAACGTACTGTTCACGCACACGTCCGTTGTGACCCCGGTAATCATCAGGCGTTGAATTTCCCGACTGCGCAGGGCCAGGTCCAAATGGGTCCCGTAAAACTTGTCATAGGTGTGAGCCTGGACCACCAACTCATCCTCCCGGGGAGCCAGGGCGTCCACGGTAGTCGCCGATTCTGGCCCCACCCCGGCCCCTGGACCTACCAGGCAATTAGCTGAAGGAAAGCCAAAACCAGTCGGCTGGCCCTCGATAGCAGGCAGGTGCTCCGGCCCAAACGGATCACCTCGCAGGCAGGGAATGGTTCCGGCATAGACGAACTCCGTGAAAATCACGGGAATCCCGGCCCCTCGACTGGCCTCAACCAGCCGGGCCACGTTCGGTAGCACCTCGCGGCCCTTGGGAACTTCCAGCGACGCTCCCTCGTCAAGAAAACCATGCTGCATATCAATCA
Source organism: Pirellulaceae bacterium (assembly GCA_046583055.1). Classification (GTDB taxonomy): domain Bacteria; phylum Planctomycetota; class Planctomycetia; order Pirellulales; family Pirellulaceae; genus JAZADA01. The sequence goes on from JAYGDH010000142.1 coordinate 5,903, forward strand.
CCAGCAAGGCGCTGGAACCGGCCTGGATCCGGTGCGATTGTTCAATCTGCTCCAGCTTGGATGGAATCTGTTGAGTCATATTTTCTGGAGGTCCTCATAACGTGAACTTCGCGAGACCACCGAACCGCATTCCATGGTCAATGCGTTTCCAGTTTACGGTAACCAGTGACCGTCCGCAAACCGCCAAACCAACTCCGCGTGGGCTGGACAGAACGTCACAACCTGACAAACTAGGATCTTCCCACACCTTTGCATTACCCCACGGGAGCCCACCTAATGGACGTTGTTTTGATTGCCCCGGAAGCTTTCCTGCACCAGGAAGATGCCCCTTACGTCAAGAACATCCGCGCTGCCGGGATGGATATCATCTACCCGGATGATCCCACCTTTACCCGTGGACACAAGAGCGAAGAAGAAACGATCGAGCAACTCAGCAAGTGCCAGGCCATCATCGCGGGTGGCGAGTTTTTCACCGAAAACGTCTTTGCTGCCTTACCACAGCTGCGCGTCGTGGCCCGTTCCGGAGTGGGTTACGATCGAGTTGATGTCGACGCTGCCACACGGCACGGAGTCGCGGTCGCCATCACACCCACGGCCAACCATGAATCGGTCGCCGAACATGCGTTCTCCCTGATGTTTGCCATTGCCAAGTCCGTCATGAGCAGTGATCGCATCATGCGAGCGGGCCAGTGGAACCAGAACAGCACGCTGCCCATTCGAGGGCAAACCCTGGGAATCCTCGGGCTGGGACGCATCGGTCGCAGCGTAGCCGTCCGGGCCACCGCGCTGGGCATGAAAGTCCTGGCCCATGATGCCTATCCCAACGAGAGTTTTGCCCAGGAGCATGGAGTGCAACTGGTCGACTTTGACACGCTACTGACCCAGTCAGATTACCTGACGATTCATTGTCCCCTCAATGATGATACCCAGGGACTCTTTAACCGCGACACACTGGCCAAGATGAAGGCAGGTAGCGTACTGGTCAATACGGCACGCGGCCCCCTGGTGGTGGAGGCAGACCTGGTCGAGGCTCTCGAAGCGGGCCACATCTACGGAGCAGGCCTGGACGTCTTCGAACAGGAACCGATTGATCCAGAGAACAAGCTCCTCAAGATGGACCAAGTCGTCAGCACCCCGCACGTGGGCAGCGGCGACTGGTTGTCCAGGCTGGACATGGCCATCGAGGCAGCAGATTGCATCATCAAGCTACAACGCAACGAATGGCCTGCAGGAGCCGTGGTCAATAACAGCCTGCAAGATAGCTGGCAGTGGTAAGGGACTGTCACCTCCCTTATGGCACCTCCCTTATGGCACCTCCCTTATGGCACCTCCCTTATGGACGTCGGTTGGCAACTTCACCACCGTTGAGTGTCGCCAGTCCTCTCAGCGTATACATGTCGATCGTCGAGGTCAGCAACTGAACCGAGCCATCGCCAAAGAGGAACATCGCACCGCCCTTGTGGTAACTGCTAAAGTCATCCATGTGAAAATGATCATTTCCCGGTGGATGATCGGCAACTCCCAACACGCGGGCAAAAGCATCTTGCCCACCAGGCATGACTCCTGTCCAGGTCGAGTAACCCCATTTCGATGACCGCTCACCCACCATGATCGTGTTACTTAAACCGTCCACGAAGTAATTAAACCCAACGTGGCTATTGTGGAAAAAAGCGCCGTTGCTACGACAGACCTGTCCAGGTTTCAGGTGCTCACATTCATGGAGTTCGCGTGTTCCAAAACAGCCGATGTAATTCGCTACGGCTAACTCGGCAATCGTCTTGTTGGGATTACCCTCTGCCTTCAGGTAAAAGAACTTGTCCGCGGCATCCGAGGGGCAGATATAGTTTTCCACTCGATGCTTGCGAACCGGGCCATGAAAAGGATGCATGACAGGGAGCTTGAAATCAATCAAGGTATTGACGAGATTGTCTTCTTCCAGGTAGGGCAACAACATGCTACCCCAGGAAAAACCACTTGGACCGGTTGCCCACGGCTGACCTGTACCGGGCTGAATTCCAATCCATCCGGGTGGCAGTCCGCGCGTCGTATCATGATACAGGTGCAGCGCAATGCCGATCTGACGCATGTTATTACTACACCAGATACGGCGAGCTGATTCGCGCGCCGATTGGACGGCAGGCATCAGCAATCCCATCAGGATGCCGATAATCGAGATCACGACCAACAGCTCGATTAACGTAAAAGCTTCTTTTCGTTTTGTTCGCATTTTTTCACTTGTTTTCTATT
>JAYGDH010000176.1:0-2330 GCA_046583055.1 Pirellulaceae bacterium
AACCATGATCAACAGGCTCTGTACGCCCAGGTCCGCCGCGCGCTGCTTCATTTGCTGCAGATACTTCTGATCCTTGGCCTTATCCTTGAAAAACTGGTTCACGTACTCGATGGCATCAATCCCGAACCGTTCCTTGGTAACCTTGGCAAAATCAAGGTTATCGAGTTTTCCCGACCGGATCGTACGATGCAACGACCACTGGGCAAGCGATATCTTGAAGAGAGGCTCTTTTTCGGCCCCTTCTGCCGACGCATCCCAGGGAGTCTTTCCGTTCAGGTTCAAATGGATTCCGGCACAGGAAGCGATCGACAGTCCGGCAAGCTGCTTCAAGTGAGAACGACGGGTCAACGAATGCGTCATGATATCTGGCCCTTAGAGTTGATTTTCAGAGTTGATTTAAAGCAGGGAGCGTGGGGCGCCACGAACAGGGAACAGCTTGGAAGCAAGTCCGCTCAGTATAGAGGGTGATTTCCTGCCTATCAACAGTCAGCGGGGTCCTCGGCACGCTTGCCTGGAGGCACATTTCCGGGTCCCTCGACGTGCTTCCCGTTGCCGGGGTTGACGGTACAATAAAAGCTGTCTTCCGGGAAGAATCTACGGTCTGATCAACGAGGGATAACTGCCACCGTGCAAGAGCGAGAGCGCGTACCAGGCGTCGCCAGCGAGTCGGCCATCGTGGTACGGGTAATTCTTCCGGACCAGGTCATCGAGCAGGACCCTTTACAGGAACTGGAGGGACTGGCCAGGACAGCTGGCGCCCAGGTCGCTGGTCGCCTCATTCAACGACGCGCACGGCCCAACATTCGAACCTTCCTGGGAAAAGGCAAGCTCGAAGAACTTATCCAGTTGGTCGCCTATTGCGAAGCGGACGTGGTCATTTTTGACAATGACCTGACTCCTGCCCAGACACGCAACCTGGAACAAGCAGTCGATATCAAGGTACTCGACCGGACAGAATTAATCCTCGATATCTTTGCTTCCAACGCCCAGACCTATGAATCTCGCTTGTCCGTTGAACTGGCACAGCTCGAGTACTCCCTGCCTCGCCTGAAACACATGTGGACTCACCTGTCCCGCATGAAGATGGGGATTGGCATGCGTGGTCCCGGGGAAAAGCAGCTCGAATTCGATCGGCGACTGGTTGAAAAACGAATTCACGAATTACGCAGCGAGCTAAAGAAAATCGAAAACCGCAAGGAACGCCAGGTAGCTGCTCGCGATGACCACATGACTGTTTCACTGGTCGGCTACACGAACGCGGGCAAGAGCACCCTGATGAATGCCTTGACGGGAGCCGGCGTGCTGACCGAAGACAAGTTATTTGCGACACTCGACACGCGTACACGCCGCTGGCAACTACCCCGCTGGGGCCCCGTTCTGCTGAGTGATACGGTCGGGTTCATTCGCAACCTGCCACACCGCCTGGTCACCAGTTTCAAGGCCACCCTGGAAGAAGCGCGGCAAACCAACCTGTTGCTGCATGTTGCGGATGCCGCCAATTCGGAAGTCCTGCAACAGATACGAGCGGTCAACGCGGTCTTGCAGGAGCTTGGCATCGAGGAGAAAGATTCCCTGCTGGCGCTGAACAAGATCGACATGCTGACATCTCCTGCGTCACTGGACGGCATCCTGAATCTCTACCCAAATGCAATTCCCGTCAGTGCCCATACGGAAACAGGGTTGGAGCAACTTGCGCTGGCGGTAAGTGATGCTTTAAGCAGGACGTTTCGTGACGTGGACGTCGAAATGGATGTATCCAACGGAAAACTAATGGCTTACCTGGCAGCACATGGCGAAGTACTTTCCCAGCGTTACCATGAAAACCGTGTACTGATCCACTGTCGTATCCCCCAGAAGTACCTGGGACGTATCACCGACCCGGCTGTTTCCATCGAGGATCATGTCCTGATCCCAACCGCAACAACAACTCCGTCAGCTTCTACTGGGGACGATTCGGTATGATGTAGACGACAATCATTTGTTTCGATTTACAATGTCACTGACGGAATAAACTTGATGAGCCGACGGGATTTCCGAGAACTGCGCGTCATATGCACGGGTGCTTCCAGTGGCATCGGCGCGGCCCTCTGCGGTCAACTGGCGAAACGCGGTGCCCGCCTGATCCTGAATGCTCGCCGCCAGGATCGCCTGGCCGAACTGGCAGCCCGCATTGAAGAAACGGGCGGTACGGTCCGTTATGTAACCGGGGACATCACCCAGGCGCAGACACGTCGGGCGGTCCTGGCAGCAGCCGAGTCATCGTGGGACGGCGTCGATGCGATTATCAACTGTGCCGGCATCGGATCGATTGCCCCCTTCAACGAATCCAC
>JAYGDH010000209.1:0-2299 GCA_046583055.1 Pirellulaceae bacterium
GGCCAGCAGGAGGCAAACGAAAAGGGACTTGCCAACATTACCGTCAGTGACTGTCAGCGACTTGAACAAACCGACAGCAACGGCGCGTTCGCTTTCGTCCTCCGGTTCGACGACAAACCCCACCATCGATTCATCACCCTCACCCGGCCCAATGGCTACCGGCTGACGGGCAGTTTTTACGTCCGCATTCCCTACGATGAAAATCGCTCCGAGTACTCCATCAGCTTCGGCCTGCAGGTCGATGGCAAGTCAGCCCAGAAGGATTTTTGGTTTATTTCCACCAGCGACAGCCAGTTCACCTCTCACCACCAGATGCTTCCCACGGCCAAGGATTATGCCCAGATCACCTCGGCTCCGGGCGGACCCGCCTTCCTGGTCACCGCCGGCGACCTGACCATGAATGGCAGCCAGTTTGAATGGGATATGTACGATTACATTCGCCGCTCTTCAAAAATCCCGGTCTACGAGGGATTTGGTGGTCACGACGGCAACTGCCTCGATCCACGTTGCACGGTCAGCTTCGAACAGCGCATTGGCCCCCCGTACTACTCCTGGAACTACGGCGGCGTCCACTTCATCCAGTTGGTGACCGAGACTGGCTACCTGCAATCCCCGGCCAAGATACGCCAGGAGGACTGGATCAGGGCAGACCTGAAATCACTGGCACCGGGAACCCCGGTAATTGCCGTCTCGCACTACCCACTCGATCCCGCCTGGTTTGACCAGCGAAAGAAAGAAGGGATCAACGTCATCGCACAAATTGGTGCCCATTACCACGTGGTCCATACCGGCAGCCGACAGGGCATCCCGGTGATGAATAGTGCCCCTGCTCGCGGGAATGACTGGGGCGCTTACTCACGCACCTATCGCTGGACGTTCGTCGATGCTGAGAAAAACGTCTCATCGCAACTGCGAGTTGCAGGACAGTACAAACGTCTCAAACTCCTGGCCCCGGGAACACGAACCCATGCTGACCGTCAACCGCTGGTCGTACTGGCCTACGACTCGGCCCTGTTGGTTAAGTCGGTCGCCTGCACCTGGACCAGCCCCTCCGGTAAAACTATCCAGGAGCCGCTTACCCAGCAGGGGGACTGGTCGTGGCACGGCACCTTCCACCCCAACGAAACAGGTACCTGGCAATGTGCCCTGACGGCAATCGATGTCACGGGCAAGACATGGGAACGATCGCAGACCGTCGAGGTAGACAGCATCCAGGTCGCCGAGCCCACCATCGACGGTGAAATCCCCTGGGTCCTGGGCGGAAGTCCCGCCCGCCGACTCAAGACCGGACCCAAACTGCCCTTGATGCCGCTTTGGGTGACTCACACGGGAAGTCGCCACGTGTTGCACAACTCGCCCGTTACCGCGGGAGGTCGCGTCTACGTTTCGGTGGGCAACCCGAACGCCCACGCGCCGGGTGCCGGCATCTTGTGCCTGGACGCCATCTCCGGAAAACAAATCTGGAAAGTTCCTTCACCTCATGGTGACATCCGTGGTGCGGTAACCGTCCACGAGGGGACCGTCTACACGATCACTGCCGAAAGCTGGGTCGCTGCCTACGACGCGAATGACGGCAAGCTCCAGTGGACCACCCAGCTAAAACCTGACTACAAGAAGGGACGCCCGCTGGCGATCAACAACACCCCGGCAGTACCAACCTCAGCAGGACTACTGGTCAGTGACTGGACCCGCATCCAGTACCTGCTGGATTATGCGAGCGGGAAGCAAATTCGCTCGCTGGACAGCAACGTCGGCTCGTATGCCAGTTTTGCCACCGTCTCAGGTGACCACATGTTTACGATCGCTCGTGGCGCGGGAGCCTCGCTGGAGCTGTCTTCCGGCAAAACCGCCTGGAAATACACGGAGAATTCGCGCTCGACGTCGGCCCCCCTGCTACATGGGGACAAGTTGTATTTCACGTCCTCGGGTGGCATTTGCGCCAGGACAATGAAAACTGGTGACCTGGTCTGGCGGACACCTTTTGCTAACGCTGGCTACCAGAACCCGATTCCCATCGTGTGGGACAACCAGTTACTGGTCAACGGCATCGATTTCAGATCGCTCGACCTGGCCACGGGCAAGGTTCTTTGGCAAGTCAATTGCGGGCGTGAAGCGGACCGTTTCCTGCGTTCTCAGCGACAGGCGATCGGCGGCAGCTCAACTCCACTGATCGCTGGTGATCACGCCTTTTTCGGGCACGACGACACATCCATCCGGGCCGTCGACCGCAAGGGAAAAGTCCAGTGGGAACACCGACTGGGCACCCCCATCAAGGCCGCCCCCACGGCCAGCGGCAACC
>JAYGDH010000260.1:0-3651 GCA_046583055.1 Pirellulaceae bacterium
AGTCCCTGCCTCTGCGCTTTTGTCAACGATTCTCCCGATTCATGGCCAAGCTCGCCTGGCAAGGTCTCCGGATACGGCGAAAGGTCATCGAGGAAAACCTCCGACATGCGTTCCCGTACCTGTCGCAAGGCCAGCGGGATACGATCGCCGTGGACATGTGGAGCCATCTTTGCCTCATGGTCTGCGAAATTGCCCACGCAGCCCGCAAAATCCACCGGACCAACTGGCGCAACCATATCCGTCTGAAGCGCGCTCGACAACTGGTGGGATTGCTGCTGTCGGACCGGCCCACCGTGCTGGTCTCTGGGCATTTTGGCAATTTCGAGGTGGCCGGCTACGCTGCCGGCCTCTACGGTTTCTCCAACTACACGATCGCACGCCCCCTGGACAACCCTTATCTCGATCGTTTCATAGGCAATTTTCGGCGACTCAACGGCCAGTACATACTGCCCAAGCAGGGTAGTGCCTCGAAGATCCAGAAAATCCTCGACGGGCGTGGCACCCTGGTCCTGCTCGGCGATCAGTATGCCGGGCAAAAGGGATGCTGGGTGGACTTCTTTGGGCGTCCCGCTTCGTGCCACAAGGGAATCGCTCTTTTCTCACTGACCAGCAATGCACCGTTGGCCACCTGCTACTCGAAGCGAACTTCCGGCCCGCTCACTTTCGAACTGGGCCTGGCGGATATTTTTGACCCGGCTACAGAAACAGACCCGGATATCGCTACCGTGACCCAATGGTACAATGAAGTCCTGGAGGCCGTGATTGAAGAGACACCCAGTCAATACTGGTGGGTCCATCGCCGCTGGAAAGGGCACCCACCCCCGATACCTCCTTCTGTCGATACCTAACCGTTGCACGCTGGAAACCCTTGCATGTCCCAATGGACTCACCTTATCAGGTCAACCGATTTGCCGCCCGGCGAAACGTGTGAAATCGTCGTTCAGGAGACGGTGTTGGCCGTCTTTAACGTGGACGGTGACTTCCACGTCCTGGACGGCATTTGCCCGCACCAGGGCGGTCCGCTCGGCAAGGGGACGTTAAACGGCTGCATTGTCACCTGTCCCTGGCACGGCTGGCAATTCGACGCTCGCACCGGCCAGCAACAAATCAACGCCCGCATCATTCACGGCAGCTATCCGACACGCAGCGACGGTGCCAACATCCAGGTACAGCTATCCACATGACAGAATTTCGCTCCTTTCTAAACAGCGATCCACCGCACATCGTTGATCTTTGGAATTCACAGCCGCCACAGCGTGGCCTGGTCCCAGCCATCAACACGACCTTCCTTTCGGGTCATGTGCTCGGGAAACCATATTTCGATCGTGAAGGCATGATCATGGCTTTTCATGACGGTAGCCTCGACGGCTTTGCACACGTCGGTTTTGGACCTAGCGCTGACGGCAGCCGACTGTCTCACCAAACCGGCGTGGTCAGCATGCTCATGACGCGCGCTGGCTGCGACACAGACTCCCTGTCAGCCGCGCTGCTAGATCGCTGCGAGACCTATTGCCGGGAACGTGGCGGGCAACGGATTTATGCCATGGGCGGGCCGCTCCTCTGCCCCTTCTACCTGGGACTATACGGGGGTTGCCAGATACCTGGCGTGCTGCGAAGCCACCCCTCTGTCCGTGACGCGTTTTCGGTGGCTGGATATGAAACCGTTGATCGCACTCTGATTATGCATTGCCCGCTTTCGGACGGCGCCATTCCGATCGACCGTTCCCAACATCTTTTACGGCGCAATTACGACATCGAGGCGGCGGTAAATCCAACAGATCGCACCTGGTGGGAAGCGGCCACGCTGGGCCCTTTTGCGAGAATCCAGTTCGACCTGATCGATCAATCCGGTAAACGTCCCACCGGCGAGGTGCGCGTCTGGGACATGCAACCGCTGGCGGCTGCCTGGAACATAACCGTGGCCGGGCTTGTTGATATGAACCTGGCGGAACAACAACCCGACATGGACATCTTTCGCTTTTTCATCGGAGAAGTCTCGCGATTCCTGCACCGCCGTTCGATAGCACTTCTGGAAGCCCAGTACAGTTGCGACGACGAGCGTGCCAGCGGCGTGTTCCCGGGCCTGGGTTTTACGCAGGTTGATGAGGCGGATGTCATGTGCAAGGTTCTGCAGTAATAGCTTCCGAGCCCAGCCTAGCGCCCCTCGAACTTGTCGCGGCCGGCTACTAATGCCGCCATTTTGCGGTCCGACACCGATCGCGACAACATCCAGAAGCCACAATCGGGGTGTACGTAATGGATCCGTTCAGGTCCCAGCAGGCTGGCAGCCTGCTCGATTCGGGATGCCACGACATCCGCAGATTCAACCTCGTTATCCTTGATGTCGATCACCCCGATGCCCAGGCCCAACGAATCCTTCACCTCCTTCAGCAGTTCCAGTTCAACATTCGGCCGACGGGCAAGTTCCAGTACCAGGTGATCTGCTTCCAGTGAGTTGAGAAACGCGATCAGTTGCTCATAGGTTCCCTGCTGAATCGTCTGTCCCCCGTAGTTCCCAAAGCAAAGATGAACGGCCCGTTCCGTCGAAACGCCCTCGAACACCCGATTGATGCCCGCTGCCGCAATTGCCGCATCCTCGGGATGCCCGGTCAGGTTCGCTTCATCCACCTGCAGCACATCGGCCCCGATTTCCCTGACCTGCTCATTCAAAACGGCTGCCAGTGCCATCACCAATTCTTCCAGGCTGGCATAGTGGTCGTCCGCAACCATCTTGGCCAGCATGTAAGGGCTGGTAACCGTGAATTTCTTAGGCAGCGTCGTCAGCGGCGCATAGAGCTGGTAGTCGGCAAGCAGGTTGAGTGTGCCAGTTGCCAGGGGTGCCACGACGACTCCCGGCGGCTGCGATCGGAACTCGTTACCGGGTTGTGACCTCCACTGGGCCAGTTGCCGGCTATCGAGGGTCCTGGCAACGCCTTCCATGCGGGAGACAAAATAGTCAATCATGCCATTGGTTTCGCCATGATTGATATCCCACCGATATAACTCGCCATCGGCTACCACATCGATCCCTGCCAATTCCTGGGTCTTCAGCACGGCCAGCATTGCGTCACGCAAGCTTTCCTGGGTGCTAAACACTCTCAGCCAGGTTGGCACCGGATAACTTCCCACTACCGTTGTCTTGATCATGTCACACGTTCCTTCCGATCCGGCCTGACCCGCCCATCCAATTCATGAAAGCCCGAGACTACTGAATTCCCATTCATCCACGGGTGTGTAATCTTCCCACCTGGGAAGAACACTAAACCCGAAACCATCACACTGCAGCGAGCCCACCTGCAGTTTCCCATCCTGCACAGCGGGTGCCACCCTTCCCTCTCGAATTGTATAGAGATCCGGATGCGACTCGAGGGCTGCCTGTTGTTGTTGCGACGACAGGTAACTTAAACCCGGATGAAAGTGATGTCCATTGCGTTCAACATGCTCCAGTCCCAGTGTCGTCACCAGGCACAAATCTGACTGGACGGGGATAATCCCCACCGAACAAAGATCCTCTCCGGTCATCACGTAGTGTCCCGGCCCGTGCTGCTGGTTCCCTTTCCAGACAAGCCCGGCATTGAGTAGCGATTTAATCGGACCCTTGCAGTTTTTGGTGCTCACGCCACGGTAACCGCACTCGATCGCCCTGGTGTA
>JAYGDH010000267.1:0-15956 GCA_046583055.1 Pirellulaceae bacterium
CTGTACAACCGCTGTCGCAACTGTTCCACCTGGAAGAAATCAATACGCCCGGCATCTCGAAAGGCTTCCAGTTGGGAGAGGCTGCTGCGCAGGGCAGCCAGGCTGGCATCCCCGTTACGCAGGTTTAACTGGGATTGCAGCAGGCCGATATATCCCGAGGCATTTTCGGGTGCCACTGATCCGAACGAACGTCCAAAAGAACTGCCACCCACGCCGCCAAAACCACCGCTGCCCACGCCGGTGAAACCACCGAGACCGGAGCTGCCAAAAAATCCACCGCGACGTGTTGGTCCCGGTTGTTCGCCAAACCCGGTCATCAATTCCAGGTAATAGCCGCGGCGGAATCGTTCCATCTGGCGCACGTTGGCCAGCAGGGTGCGTTCCGATAATGTCAGTGTTTCCATGATGCGATCGCGCCCTACTCGTCGCAGTAACGGTTGCACGAGACTGAAATCCAGGATGGTTGACGAAGAGTAGTTGTCTGGACCACTGAATTGCCAGACGAGACTGTTCGCCAGGCCAACTACCATCTCGGCACCCGTGGTAAAGGTTCGTTTCATGGCCATGTTGCGAGTGCTCAAATCCAGCGTGTTACTGGATCCACTGCCTGAGGTGGCTGGACCCCGCGAGCGGTATTCCGTCGCGTAACCGCCGAAGAACTGTGTGTCGAAGCGAAAACGTTCGGCGCTGACATCCAGTGCTGACAGGTAAAGAGTTTCCAGCTCTCGTTGGTAGCCCGTGTCATGCAGCAAAGCGAGTCGGAACGCCTCGGTACCGGATAGACGTAACTGGTTCTCTTCATCCAGGGGAAGCGTTCGCATCCAGTCAGGATTTTGTACGTGTTCCGTGGAACCATTCAGGTCCCAGCCAGGATAGCCCGACTTTCCATCAACCCGGTGCATCAAGTGGTGGGATTCGGGATCGTCAGGTGGAATCGGCGGGTGATCGGGATCGAAAGGATCAAACATGCGCGACTCAGGTGATACTTCGATTCCGTAGCCCTGTAGCGCCCAGCGTGGATCGTACGTTTTTTCTGCGAGCAGGTCGTAGACTTCCCGGTCAGCTGCCTGGCGATAATAGGCTCGGTTACAACCTCCCCAGAGCAGGCAGGAAAGTATCCCAAGGAAAAACAGGTAACGTTGAATGGCCCCACACGCTCGTTGACAAACTTGGTGCATACAGTGGGCCTCGTTGAATCCATTGCACAGTGAGTAAGTAAAGGGAGCGTGGGATGAAGGGCTGGGGCCCCTTGGCGCCAGAGGTAAATCCACGCAAACCGTTGGAAGGGAGGCAGATAGTAGCGATTATGCGGATCAAAAGGAACGTTGATTTAGGCGATTAGAAGAGTGCGATTCAGCTGACGGATCTATTTGTCCGAAGTTAAATGAATGTAAGAACTTACATCAACCAAAGTAGGTGAATAAAACTTGACACCCTATTCTTCCCAACTTATCATCGAGAAGTAACTAAGGTTGTTGCTGGCAGCACTGACCTTGAGGTGGGTTTTAGCCGATCTAGTTAGTAGGGATCTTCCCGATTTGCAGTAATTAAGCGAACGGAACTGATGCGATGGCCATTGGGGCAATTCTCACACTGTTTTGTCTATTCGTCTTCTTGACGGTAATGTGCACAAAGACGTGGCGTTGGTTCCACGTGACGATGATTTTTTTCGTCTTCGTTGCGGCCAATTTCCTGGTCACGATTGCTGCGGTTTCTCTGCGTACACATTCCAGTTGGCAGCGAGACCATGACAAGAAGTCTCGGCAGCTGTTGCAGCTGAAGAATGATTACACCGCCATGTCACAGGGCAATCGCAGTGAACAGGTTGTCAAGGATCCGATCGATCAGCGCGCTGACGATATCCCGGAAAACATGTTTGACGTACGATCCAAGTTGACCCGCGTGATGATGGACCGTGGCCGTGTCTGGCGAGGTGCATCGGTGCAAAACGTGGCGAAGAATTCCGACTGGCAAAAAATTGAAATCAAGCTTAGTACCGTTGAGAATCCAAATCAAATCCAGGGTGCCGGTACGGTGCTTTATGCCTTCAAGGAAGTCTTGGCTCCGAACGAGGTTGCTGAACCGGATGAAGTCGATGAAATGGCGATGGAAGACGATCTCGACGCGGTGGCTGTGGTGCCGCCTGCTCCAGTCAAGGTGCCCGTGGTCTACATGGGTGAATTCCGCGTGGTGAATGCCGGCCCCGGTGATGTAACTCTTGGTTGGACCTTTGTCCCGTCACGAGTTCAACGTATGCACATGAATTTTGCAGGCAAGACGACATGGGTGCTCTACGAGAAAATGCCGGTCGATGGCCACCAGCTGTTTTCCTTCCAGATGGTCAATGATGTTTCGCTGGACGACAAGGATCCCGGTGTTCCGGATAGAAACGAGGACCGAGATATCCGCCCGCTGTTTGGCAAAATGGATCCAGTAGAAATCAAGCAGGTATTCCAGCTGGTCACCGGTGAAACGTTTAGTTTTAACCAGGCCCAGGCTACCGGGATGTACCAGCAACTGGTGGGGCTTAGCTACCCCAACTTTGGCAGCCAGTGGGGTACGGAAAAGACTAGTTTCGGGCAGGCGCTGTTCGATCATTATCCCAACAAGGATGCCCAGACACGGTCTGCGTTCGTGGATTCGATCATGCGAAGCTACAACCGAGACGGTTACCGTGCCGAGGAAGATCCCCCGGAGCCGGAAGAGGATGTCTGGGTCAAGGTGCGATTTACCAAGGCCTTGAAATTCAAGTCCGGGAACCGGGAACGCTCCGAGCTTGAGGTGGATGGAGCACAGCCCGAGGCAGGTGTGGATCCGGCCTGGAAAGGTTTGGATCTTCCTTCCTTCGATACCCAGGGTCGCGCCCTGGTCGGACGCTTGCGTCGTGGAGAACCCGTTGAATTTGACGAGAAGCAGATTGCCGTGTTTCACAAGGGTGACCTGGGCGATGCCCTGGCTCACCTGGATCGATACAAGCAACTGGAATCCGAGGGAATCGTTGAACGACTTTTCGATATCTATGTGCGGCCGCTGAACGATTATGAATATCGTTTTCATGACGCCTATCAAAACGAGATCTACCTGTTGCAACGAATCCAACGTTCGCAGCGAGAGTGGATCTTGCTGGATGACGCACTCAAGAGAACACAGGCCGAGATTGCTTATCGCACGGATGAAAAAGCAAAACTGGGAGAGGACCTTGGCAACCACCAGAAGGAGGAGGTGTTTGTAAAACAGTACGTGGCGCAACTGGAAGCGCAGAAGCTGAAGTTGCGACAGGACCTGGCCCGGATTTTCCAGGTAAACCAGGCGCTCGCCAAGCAGTTAACCGACATCAATCGTCGCCTGACCGAAGAAATTGACCGTCGTACCAATGCCGTGGGGCGTCGCCCCTGAGAAATCCGTTCCGACGAGATTTCCGTTATGCTCTTGGGGACCCCGGGAAAATCTCCGGCACAGCAATTCTCTCTTTGCGTCCAGGGACTCTTGCCCGTACGATATCAGCATCCATGCTTGATGGATCCAGGCGGTTGAAACAGTACGCTAAACGAGAGGATGGTTCAGGTCAGCTATGGGGATCTATGATCGTCAGTATTATCATGATGATGAATCACCCAGACGGGGAGGGTCATCGGGGCCCAGGATGATGATCACCCAGTTGATCATCATCACTACGGTCATCTATTTTGTCACCGAATTCTTTTTTGCAGTCCAAGCGCGCAGGCTTTTTTGCCTCCAGGCAGATCTGTTTCGCGGCAACTGGCAGATCTGGCAGTTGCTCTCCTATGGATTCCTGCATGCCGGGTTGGAAACTCGTAGTGGTATCTTTCACATACTTTGGAACATGTATGGCCTGTTCCTGTTCGGACGTGATGTGGAACTGCGCTATGGTCGCCAGGAATTATTGAGATTTTATCTGGTGGCCATTGTCGTCAGTGGTGGAGTCTGGCTGCTGGTCCAGGTGTTGACCAACTCGGGTGCGGCATCCCTGGAGGGAGCTTCTGGTGGAGTAACGGCGATCCTGGTTCTTTATTGCTTTAATTTTCCCCAGCGCAGATTGTTGTTGATGGGAGTCTGGTCGGTTCCGGCGTGGGGACTTGGACTGGGATATGTCCTGATTGACTTGATGGGTGCGCTGGGTGGTGGTTCCAGTAACACCGCCTACGAGGCACACCTGGCAGGGGCAGCGTTTGCCTTTGTTTATTTTTCCCGTCGTTGGAATCTGGGTAAATTTGGCACGTTGCCAGGTAGAAGTCGTTTTAAACGGCAACCACAGCTTAAGGTCCATCGCCCGGACTCGGACGAGAAAAAGGACCTGGCCGCAGATAAAGTCCTGGAAAAAATCCGTCAGCAGGGTGAGACCAGCCTGTCCAGAAAGGAGCGGCGCATCCTGGAAGACTATAGTCGACGGATGCGTGAAAAGTACCCGCCATAAAAGATTGTCCTTCCTGTTGAGGAGCTTATGTACCTCTCGGGCTTCCAGTAAAATGGGAGCATGTGAAGATGGAGTGTAATGCATGGTGAATCCAGACAGCAATCATTCAAGACGCAGGTTTCTCCTTCAGGCTGGGGGTGGTGCAGGCGCGATCGCCCTGGCCGCCATGACCTCAGCGGCGAAACTCGCTGCCGGACCTTCTCATCCCCTGGCGGAGCGACCCACGCATTTTAAACCACGGGCCAAGCGGGTCATCTGGTTGTTCATGCATGGTGGTCCCAGTCACGTTGACCTGTTGGATCCGAAACCGGACTTGCTGAAATATGCAGGGCAACCCGTGCCGGAGAGTTTCGGACCGGTCATGACCCGTCGGGATGTTGCCCACAATCCACTGCTGCCCCCGGTTAAACCATTTCGTCCACGTGGTGAATCCGGCTTGGAAATCAGCGATTTTTTACCGCATACCAGCCGGCATGCAGACGACCTTTGTGTCATCCGCTCACTGCACGGAGACAGTGTCAATCACCCCCAGTCTGTTTACCAGATGAATACGGGCAGCGTATTGATGGGTAAGCCGAGCGTGGGAAGCTGGGTCGCCTATGGACTCGGGACAGAGAACCAGGACATGCCTGCTTTCGTCGTCTTGCCCGATCCGGGAGGTGGTATTAAGGGTGGGCCACCAGCCTGGGGTAGTGGCAATTTGCCTGCAGTTTACCAGGGAATTACCATGCGGCCTGGCTCGACTCCCATTCTGGATTTGCGTCCCCAGGCCCAGGTGTCATCCGGTCAACAGCACCGTACCTTCGCGCTTGTGCAGCAATGGAATCGAGAGCACGTTCAACAACGGCAGGCCGATGATGAATTGTCAGCCCGCGTGGCGGCCTACGAACTGGCATTCCGCATGCAGGTATCCGCGCCTGAAATGGTTGACCTGTCTCGGGAAACGGCTGAAACGCATGCGCTTTATGGACTTCACGATCCCGGCACGCGCGAGTTCGGGGAACGTTGTTTACTTGCTCGCCGGATGATTGAAAACGGGGTTCGTTTCGTTCAACTGTATTCAGGAAACACTGGCGGCTGGGATGCCCATAAGAACGTCGCACAAAATCACGGGGATTATTGTCGGCGCACCGACTTGCCCGTGGCAGCATTGATTACCGATCTCAAGCGGCGCGGCCTCTGGGATGACACGTTGTTGATCTGGGGTGGTGAGTTCGGTCGTATGCCGATGAGTGAAAAGGGGACCGGTCGAGATCATAACCCCTGGGGTTACAGCGGCTGGCTGGCGGGAGCCGGGATCCAGGGTGGCCGAGCGCATGGAGCTACTGATGCCATTGGCTTGCGTGCTGCCGAAGACAAGGTTCATGTGAGAGATTTTCATGCCACCATCCTGCATTTGCTGGGCATCGATCACGAACGCCTGGCGTTCTTTCACAATGGATTGGACCAGCGCCTGACCGGACCGGCAGAGGCACACGTCATTCACCAGATCACGGGTTAAAATAATCGAGTTTGCTCATGGTCCGTTTTACTCCCTGGCGCATGACAACGCTCGTGGTGGTGCTCCTGTTGCTAGTGGGATCCTGCTGTTTTCCACCAAGTTCCTGGTCAGTCGAGGATGATGCTTACCAGGAAGAAAAAATTACCGCGGAAGATCGGGAGCACTGGTCGTTTCGGCCGTTGAAGCGACCTGGTTTTCCGTTCGTGAAAAGATCGGACTGGGTGATAAATCCTCTCGATCGGTTTATCCTGGCGCGCCTGGAAGCAGCTGGGCTCGAACCCCAGCAGGAAGCGAATCGCCGGACGCTGATCCGACGACTGTGCCTGGATCTTACCGGGTTGCCGCCCACCCCTGCTGCGATCCACGAGTTTCAGCAAGACATCTCTCCGGATGCCTACGAGCGGCTCGTGCAACAACAACTGGCATCGCCCCATTATGCCGAGCGCCAGGCGCAACACTGGCTGGACCTGGCGCGGTTTGCGGAAACCGATGGATTCGAACATGACAAGGTCCGCAAGCACTCCTGGAAATACCGTGACTGGGTGATTCAGGCATTGAATCGAGATCTTCCCTATGACCAGTTTGTTCACTATCAGTTGGCCGCAGATGAATTGGCGACCCATGACTCGGCGGGTCGAACGGCCATGATGTTCTGCCTGTCAGGTCCGGATATGCCGGACATTAATTCGCAGGACGAGCGTCGCCACAGCCTGCTCAACGAGATGACCTCGACCGTGGGCGCGGTGTTCCTGGGTTTGCAAATGGAATGTGCGCAGTGCCATGATCACAAGTATGACCCGATTAGCCAGGCGGATTTTTATCGCCTGCGGGCAGTCTTTGAACCGGCAGTCCAGCTTAAGCGCTACGTCTCGGTTGATACGCTGCAGGAAAGACCGGTTGCGGCACCCGTTAGCCATCTGATGATTCGCGGAGATTTTCGACGGCCTGGCCCGGTGGTGCAGCCCGCGTTTCCACGCATTGCCAATCCTGCCAGTATCCCGCTGGTACCCCCGGCGCTGAAAGTGGACAGCAGCGGACGTCGCGCGGCCCTGGCCATGTGGCTGACGGGATCCAAACAACCACTCACTGCACGCGTGATCGTGAATCGAATATGGCAATCTCATTTTGGGCATGGGTTGTCACGTACACCAAGTGATTTTGGCATGGTGGGACAGGAGCCATCCCACCCTCGACTACTTGACTACCTGGCCACGGAACTGGTGAACCGGAAGTGGAGTTTAAAAGAGCTACATTACCTGGTCGTTACCAGTGCGGCGTACCGGCAGGCAGGCCGCGTGGCCGATCTGGCGGTCGTGCCGACAGCAGCAGAATCGGCAGGGGAACAGTTGCGGCGAGCCAGCCGCTTAGATCCGGAAAACACATTGTTGGCCCGTTTCCCTCGACAGCGACTTGATGGAGAGACCATTCGTGATGCGATGCTGTTGGTCGCGGGAACGCTTGATACGCAGCAGGGAGGAGCGGGAGTGCGACCACCTATTTCCCAGGAACTGGTAGGTACGTTGCTAAAAAAACAATGGGAGGTAGATCCTGATCGACGCCAACACCATCGTCGTAGTGTTTATGTTTTTGCCAGGCGCAATTTGCGATACCCAATCTTTGACTTGTTTGATCGACCGGATGCCAATGCCAGTTGTCCTCGCCGCCATCGTTCCACCACGGCTCCCCAGTCCCTGTTCCTGTTGAATTCGCGATTTTCATTGGAAACCGCTCGAGACTTTGCCGGGAATGGATTGACGCAAACCGATAATCCGTCGCAGTTTGTGCAATGGGTTTTCCAGAGAGCCCTGGGGCGGCCTCCTGGTTCCGGGGAGTTGCAGCGAGCCATCCGGTTCCTGGAGCAGCAGTCAGCGCTCGTCCGTCGGGAAGGCCGACCAGGTCAGCGACTGGCTTTACCCCACCCCGTACCGGTCTCCATGGAGCCGTATTTGGCTGTTGCCCATACCGATTTATGCCTGGCAATTTTCAATCTCAACGAGTTTATCTACGTGGATTAACAACCCGCTAACGGTCTGCGGGTCGGCCTGCCGAGCTGACCAGGACCAGTTGCTTGCAATGGCCTGTTGACAAGGCTAGGGTGTTGGCAGGAACAGGTTTCTGAAAGGTGTATCCTTCACGGAGCAAATCTAATGAAGCGCGCTTACAATCGACGTGAGTTCCTGGGACAGACTGGTGCCGGGTTGGCTGCAGCCAGTTATTTCGTGAATCCCGTGGTGGCACAGGATTCCACTTCGCCCAATGAACGCTTGAATATTGCTGCCGTGGGTACGTCCGGACGTGCTGGCGCCAATATTCGGGAAGTGGCCAGCCAGAACGTCGTGGCGATTGCAGATATTGATGCAGGCTTCCTTGGCCAGGCCGGTAAGCGTTATCCGGCTGCCAGGAAATACGAAGATTTCCGAGTCATGCTGGAAAAAGAAGCGGATCGAATTGATGCCGTGGTAGTCGCCACGCCTGATCATACCCATGCTCCTGCAGCCGCGATGGCCTTGAGACTCAAGAAACACGTTTACTGTGAGAAACCGTTGGCGCATACCGTGCACGAGGCGCGGGTCCTGGCCGAACTGGCCGCCAAAAATAAACTGGTCACCCAGATGGGTACGCAAATTCATGCCGGTAACAATTACCGACGCGTGGTGGAACTGGTCCAGGGTGGTGCGATCGGTGACATTCGCGAGGTGCATGTATGGGCTGGTGCCAAGTACTCGGGTGCCAGGTTCAACACGGGCAGTCCGTTGCCACCGCATGTGAACTGGGATCTCTGGTTAGGGCCTGCGATGAAGCGGCCGTACAGCACCGGGGTTCATCCCTTCAAGTGGCGCAGCTTTTGGGATTATGGTACGGGTGCACTGGGCGATTTTGGTTGCCATTACATGGACCTGGTCCACTGGGCCTTGAAGCTAAAGCATCCCACCCGCATCTCGGCAGAGGGACCCCCGGTCGAGGACGTGAGTACGCCCGCCTGGACTATCGCGCATTATGAATACCCTCAGCGAGGCAAATTACCTCCGGTCAAGCTGACATGGTATGACAGCGGAAAACGACCTGCCTTGCTGGCACGCCTGAAAGACAGCAAGGGAAATCCCGTGACCAAGGGGAGTGGACAGTTGTTTGTTGGAAAGGAAGGAATGATCTTGTCGGATTACAGCAGCTACCGGCTGCTCCCGGAAGAAAAATTTGTTGGTTTCCAGCCACCCAAACAGACCCTGGCTCCCTCGGTAGGCCATCACCGTGAGTGGATTGATGCCATCAAGACGGGCGCTACCACGACCTGCAACTTTGATTACTCGGGTGCTTTAACCGAGGCGGTCTTGCTGGGAACGGTGGCGTATCGCAGCGGAGAGACCATTGACTGGGATGGCAAGCAGTTCAAGGCAAACAATGCACCGGCTGCCCAGAAGCTTCTGCACAAGGAATATCGCAAGGGCTGGACGTTGTAAGATGCGGGCCCCGAAAAGTGGTTGCTAGTGGTTTCAGGCCAGGATATCGGTAATCACCTGGGCCTCACGGACACCGGTTAATCGTTCCTTGAGGCCATTGCGGCTGTAGAACAGTTCGTCGTGGTGCATTCCCAGTTGGTGCAGAATGGTCGCATGCCAATCAGGTACACTCACGCGTTTTTCGACGGCCGCAAATCCGAGTGGATCCGTTTCCCCGTAGCTGATACCGCCACGGATACCGCCTCCGGCCATCCAGCTGACCATGGCATTCTTGTTATGGTCTCGACCGGCATTGCTGACGTTCTTGTCCCCGGGTAATTGTGCGATGGGCAGTCGGCCAAATTCGCCACCCCAGACAACGAGGGTATCATCCAGCAGTCCGCGTTGCTTGAGATCCTTCAGTAACCCGGCAATGGGTTGATCGGTTCGGTCGCAGGCTCCTTTGAGTCCCGCGGTCAGACCCGTGTGGTTATCCCAGATTTGTCCGTCGATGAACAACTGTACAAACCGGACACCACGTTCGATCAGTCGCCGTGCGTAAAGGCATCGTCGTCCATACGAGTCGGTGGGCTCTTTACCGATTCCATAGAGTTCCAGGGTTTCCTTGGTTTCGCTGTTCAGATCCAGGGCACTGGATGCTTCCAATTGCATTCGAGCGGCCAGTTCATAGGTCGCAATGCGAGCGTTCAAATTTGGTTGCCCCTGCCGCTGGTTACGGTGGATGTTATCGAGGCTGGCCAGCAGTTGTCGCTCCACACCGGTCACGGAATCCGGTTCGTCGAATTCCCGGGTCAGGTTCAGAACCGGGGATCCCGTACTGCGAAAGCGGGTTCCCTGGTAGAGAGGAGGCAAAAAGCCGGCTTGCCAGTTTTGCGTCCGATTAATGGGGAGTCCCTTCGGATCATCCAGCACAACGTAGGCGGGCAGGTTTTGGTTTTCGCTACCCAATCCGTAAGAAACCCATGCTCCCAGGGTCGGCAGGCCCGGATTCATACGACCGCTCTGGATGATGAACAGGGCTGGTTCGTGCGTCAGGTTGAAAGTGTACATGGACCGGATGACGGCGATGTCATCCACGCACGTGGCCAGGTGGGGCAGGGCATCGGATACCCAGGTACCCGCGTTACCGTGCTGGGCGAACTTGTACGGGCAACGCATGAGAGCTCCCGCAGCTGTCGGGTTTTCCACCTCGCCGGCGATTTTTTCGAAATAGGATTCTCCGTGGCGCTTGTTGAGTTCGGGCTTGGGATCAAACAGGTCCATTTGGCTGGGACCGCCATTCATGAACAGGTGGATGACCGACTTGGCAGGGGGTTCGACGAGAGGCTTGCGGGGTTTCAGATCGTAGCTTCCACGCTCTTCCGGATTTGTCCGTTCATTGGCCTGTAACGCGTGGGAATGAAACAGGTCCTGCCCCAGTAATGAAGTGAGCGCGGCGGCATACAACCCCTGTCCGACCTGGTGGAACCACTGTCGACGACTCGGTGCAGGTGGTGCATTGTTCGTTGAAGGGGTGGATTGAAGACTCATCAGTCGCTCGTTTTATTCCGAGGGAAGCTAGTCAATGTAAATAAATGCACCCAGGTTCATGACCGCATGGCAGAAATTTTCCAGGGCCCGCTGTGGAGCTGTCGCGGCCTGGCCTGGAAGCTCTTGCTTCCATTGGCTGGTCAGCTGTGCCAGGTAACGCATGGATAGTTCCATTTCCTGTTGGCCTGGTAATCGATTGATAGCAAGCAGGTAGCTGTGCCGGATTTGTGCCTCCTGTTCGCTGCCCGCCTCGCGCCGGACGCGTTCTGCAAAGGAAACCGCTAAACCATGAATCATCTTGTTGTTGAGCAGGTGCAGGGCCTGGGGGGCTACCGTGGAGTCCAGGCGTTCCACGCAGTTAGGATTCATCTGCGGACGATCAAAGGTGCCCAGGATGGTCAGCGGTTGGGTTCGTCTCTGGATCACGTAAATACTCCTTCGCCAACCACCCTTGAGAGGTTTGGAAACCACCAGGCCATCGCTGCGCGCCTCGACAGGATCGGCGGGTCCGAAGGAGGCTAATCGGAGTCGTCCGGAAACCGCCAGCAGTGCATCCCGTAACATCTCGGCATCCATCCGTCGCAGCGGCATGCGTGAGAGCCGGGTATTGCCAGGGTCCTTTCGGAGATGTTCCTCGGTTACCTTGCTGTGCTGACGATAAGTTGCGGAACTCATGATCATGCGGTGCAGGTGCTTGATACTCCATCCTGATGCCACCAGTTCCAATGCCAGCCAGTCCAACAGTTCCGGGTGGGTCGGTCGTGATCCGGCGCGACCGAAGTTGTCCAGCGACTTGACAATCCCATGCTGGAAATGATGTTTCCAAATACGATTGGCGATAACACGTGAAGTGAGTGGATGCCCTGGCTGCACCAGCCAGCGTGCAAGTGCCAGTCGCAGCCCTGTACCGGGTGATTGTTCCGTGGGCTGCTCTAAGCGAATGGTCGGGGATCCGCGAGTTAGCACAGCAGGAAAACCGGGTTGAACCAGTCGGCCCGGTGTCAGGTAATTACCACGGCGCAGAATGTATGTCGGTGAAGGATTACCACGATCCCAAAGAGCACGAATCAAGGGCTGTGGCTTTTCCTTGCCTTTCCAACTCTTGATTTCCGCCTGTGCGGCATCGTGGTATTTCTTGAAATCCGGACTGGATTTCAGCAACTGCTCGCGGGTGATCTTGAGCGCCTCGCCATATTTCTCAGCCAGCTCCTTGAGCCGTGCATCCCGCTGCTCGACGGGTGTCTGCAGCAATCGCGTCAGGTCCGCCCGTAGTGATTCCGGGTGCTTGGCAATACGCTGCTGCTGTTGCTGGTGAGTCCGTCGTGCCTGCTCGGCCTGGATTCGTTGGTTAACAACGGCAATGGCCTCCTGGATGGATTGCTGGTGTTTTTGCCAGGCATCGCGTTCCGCGGTGGAGATGGCTGCGAGATAGCGATCCTCTGAACCAGGAGTGCCTCCCTGGCGAGTTGGCTTGAGCCAGTCATTTTCGTCGATAGCACCCTTGAAGATGGCTGCCAGCCGATAGTAATCACGCTGGGGAATTGGGTCAAACTTATGACTGTGGCAACGCGCGCATTTTATGGTCATGCCTAGAATCGAGGAACTGAAGACTTCCAGTGTGTCGTCGATAATCTCCAGGCGATCAGGGACAAAATTGGTAATGCCGAAGTAGGTGGCATCGGGAACCATACGGAGAAAACCGGTTGCGACCAGGTTGTCGTGGGTCCGTTGGTCCACCAGGTCCGGGTTGGAATAATCAGCCATCTCATCTCCCGCCAGTTGTTCCACCACGAAACGACTGTACGGCTTGTCCTCGTTCCATGACTGGATAACGTAGTCTCGATAGCGATAGGCAAAAGGTCGAACCGAATCACTGTGTTGAATCCCCTCGCTGTCTGCGTAACCGGCCAGGTCCAGCCACAGGCCTCCCCAGCGTTCACCGTAACGCGGTGATGCCAGCAAGCGATCCAGCAGCCGATCGTAGGCATCGGGCGCCTGGTCTGCGAGGAAGAGGGCTAGCTCGTCGGGAGTTGGCGGTAAGCCGAGCAGGTCATAGTAAGCGCGTCGAGCCAGTGTCTGCCGATCCGCTGGGGGAGACAGATCCAACCCCTGCTTGCCAAGTGCCTGGACGATGAAATGGTCTACTGGCGTATGCAGCCTGGAAGGGGACTTCACGATAGGCAGTGCAGGTCGTTGCGGTGGTTGAAAAGCCCAGAAATTTCGGTCTTCCACGTTGACCAGGGGATCGGGTTGAGCCGGTTCCGTATGGCGCCCTGGATCCATCGTGGCGCCCTGTTTGATCCACTTGGCCACTAGTGCCACTTCACTGGTATCCATCGGTTTGACACTGTATTTTACCAGTTCGCGGCGTGGAGGCATTTCACCATCGTGAATGCGTTTGAGCAGCAAGCTTGCTGCTGGTTTCCCAGGGACAATCGCGGGTCCCGATTTGCCACCCTGGAGGATCGCAGCAACGGTTCGCAGGTCCAGTCCTCCCTGTTTCTTACGGGTTCCGTGGCACACCGTGCATCGCAGTTGCAGGATGGGTAAAATGGTCCACTGAGAAATCGCCTGGGACTCAGTGGACTCGGCTAGTTTACCGCCGGTTTGTACCCACTGGGTCAAGAGCTTAATTTCCTGGCGGGTTAACGGCTCCTTTCCTTCCGGAGGCATCTCGCCTTCCACCACCTTTTGGATCAGCAAGCTGGTATTCGGCTTGCCTGCCACCACCAGCTTTCCGGATTCACCACCTGCCCTCATGCCGGCGATGGTTGTCAGGTCCAGTTCTGCCTTGGATGATTTCGGGTTGTGACATTCTCCACAGCGGGCCTTGAGTAAGGGGTGCACCTGATCACGGAACAACCGCTGGCTGGTCGTGTTCGCAGGCTTGTCTGCAGCGTTCGTGGTGGCGAATAAAGAGCCAACCAATCCCGCCGCAAGGCAGCACGAAACAAGCATATGGCGGCGCATTGGCCATGATGGTCGGAACGGACTTGTCTTGAATTTCATCCCGCAGACTCGTCTTTCAGATCGCTGTGGATTTTCCTGAGCCCGACTATTGGTTAAAGGTCTTCAGTAATTTTCGACCCTTATACACATTATAAACATCATCAGTCGTTAAGGGGCGCGGACTTTCTGACCGGGGATGCCAGTAAATGTCACTGGAATCGGTCACCACGGCTCCAGGGATTCCATTTTTTACCGCGGTAGCTCCCAGAACGGGGTCTCCCAGGAAGGAACCCCAGATGCTGGGTTCGATCTGTTGGTAACCCTGGTCATGCAGGCTACGCTGGAATCGCTGGACGTCCACCAGCTGGGACGCGTCCAGGTGAGCTGCATCCCGCTCGAAAATATCCTCGTGTTCCGCATGCCAGCCGGCAAAGAGCGCGTAGGCATCTTCGATTGCCAGGGTTTCAATATCCGCGGTAACGCTATGAGTCACTGGCCCCACGATCCCCAGGTTGCTGTACATGGAGTCGCCGAACAGGAATCGGTACCGAATCAGGAAGCAGGTAAGGGGCTGGTCATATCCCGGCCAGAACTGGACGCGTTGATCAACGCATTCCATCTCGGTCGGCGCAATACCCATTTGTTGGTCCTGTGCGAGCCACAGTGCCAATTGTCCCTCAGCCCTGGCGAGATCGGTTTGATACGTGGGCTCGATCTGCTCGGTAATGTTGAGTTCTTCTGCATAAGCGAGTACATGGAGTCTCACGATCGGTTCAGCCGCCAGGGCAACCAGGGTCTCGGTACCGATGGTTTCACCCAGCTTTGCAAGTGCTGAAGCGGATTCCACCTGCAGGCGCCGATGAGGTAAATCGAGAGTCTGCCGCAGTGAAGCCACGGAGGAAACCTGTCCTATTAGTGCCAGCGTATCGCAAAGTGCAATCATCAATGCGATGCTTTCGGAAATCATCAGGCTAGTCTGTTGTGCATCCTCGCCGGAGTTGTCAGGGTGTTCGGCCAACTGTTCCATCCGCCGGTTCAGATCCCGCAGCAGCAACTGGAGACTCTCGAGATGGTCCGTCGCCGGGTGACAGGAAAAACGTTCCTTGCGTACCAGGTGGTTGGCCAGGTCCAGTGTCGCTGCCGCGACGCTGGGATGTTCCAGCGTATCGAACAGACGTGGAAACAGGGTGTCGTAGGAAAGGTCCCGGCCCTGGAACAACGGTGCCATCACGACACCCACGGTCGTTGAGGATGCCGGCGGATCCGTGCAGAGCACGTCGGTGATTGCAGCTAGGCAGTCACTATCTCCAATGCTGGTACAAATATGCAACAACTGGTGTCGAATATTACTGTTGGCACCAAGAAGCTGGTAAAGCGCCAGGAGCGGTTTTAAGCAACTGGGCTGCCAACCTTGCTCCTGGGAAAGAAAATGGTTAATAATTTGCAGGATTTGTCCCCAGGCGACTTCCTGTGGTCTCGTGGTTGGCGGTGGTTGCTCCAATAGTTGCTGGAGGAGCGGTATCAGGGATTGTCCAGGATCCTCCGTTATCCCGATGCGCAGGGTATTACCCGCTTGCTCTATTTGATCCGGGCTGGGTGTAGATTCACCCAGCAGGGTAACGAAATCTGACCAGGCTGCTGTCATATAGCTTGAGCCTAACGCAAAAACCAGGCTCCGGGGAGCCCCGGGAATCGCCTCCAGGCCCCCAGACCCACCTTGACGTAGTTGACGGGAAACTGTTTCAATGAAGAACTTAAGACGCTTGGTAAAGTATTGCTTGAGCGAACTTTACGAAGCTGGAATGAATTGTACAGGAGCGATAGGCGACATTGACTGATCAAGGCGAGCAACCACAGCTTCAATTTAAGGATTTTGATTTATCCACTGAGATGCTGGCAGCGTTAGAGCATGCGGAATATCACACACCCACGCCGGTCCAGGCAGGAATCATTCCAGGTGCTCTGGACGGTCAAGATCTGATTGGCCAGGCGCAGACGGGTACGGGAAAAACAGCGGCCTTTGCCATTCCTATACTCGATAAGTTGTCTCACGATGACGAGATTCGTGTACCGCAGGCACTGA
>JAYGDH010000296.1:0-2213 GCA_046583055.1 Pirellulaceae bacterium
TAAAGGACCGGCTCGATGATCGACGTGCCCTGCTGACCGCCTTTGACGGTATCCGTCGTGACGTGGATCATTCCGGGCTGATGGAATCGATGGATCATTTCAACCAGAGCGCGGTCAACCTGCTGACCAGTGACCGGGCCCGCGCGGCCTTCGATATTGGGCAGGAACCGGATCACGTGCGGGACATGTACGGTCGCCACAAGTGGGGGCAACGTGCCCTGCTGGCCAGGCGACTGGTAGAGGCGGGGACCAGTTTCGTGACGATGCAGATGCAAAACCCCCGCATCCCGGGCGCGATTGGCAACTGGGATATCCACGCGGTCAACGGGCACCTTTACGATGATGCCCAGGCGCGCCTGCCGGTCTTTGACAAGGCGATCGCGGCGCTGGTGGAAGACCTCTACGCACGGGGCCTCGACAAGAAAGTCATGCTCATCGTCTGTGGCGAATTTGGCCGCACACCGCGGATCAATCCCCAGAAGGGAACGGCCTCGAAAATCATGCAGCCCGGTCGTGACCATTACCCGGGCGCAATGTCGGTACTGGTTTCCGGAGCCGGGATGCGCACCGGGCAAGTGATCGGGTCAACCAACGACAAGGGGGAACATCCCCAGGACCGTCCGCTGGATCCGAATGACCTGCTGGCCACGGTTTACCGGCACCTGGGTATTGATTACCGCAAGATGGTTCCGGACAATGCGGGCCGTCCCGTGCCGCTGATCCCCTACGGCGAGCCGATCGCCGAGTTGCTCTAGCGAACGCCCAGCCGTTGCATTCTCAGGCCTCGTTGGCTACCAGCCACTGCATGGCCCGTCGCACCCGGCCACGACGAAAGGGAAGTTCACCCGGTTCTACCAGGTGCGTTACAATCTCTCCCGACGTCCAGGGCCACACCATCCCCATCACCAGGCCGTCCTGCCAGGCAAATGGCCAGCAGGGTGCCCCGGCCAGTACAAAATCGCAATTGGCACCCACCTGGTCGTTCTCAATGAGAGGTTGCATCGTATCCAAGAAACAGGTGTGCGCGGGGCCACTGGTGTCATCATCCTGGACACCAAACCATTGCCGAACTCCCACCTTGATCGTCCGTCCCTGGCGCACGCAGGATTTCAACTCCTCCAGGTCACCCTCCAGGCACGCTCCTGTTTCGTCGTGCTCATAAACGACTCGCCAGCGATCACAGACAAACCAACGATACACCCCGTAGGGATACCGCTGGCTTTCGTCAAACGTGACGTTATCAAGCATCCACTTGACCTGGGAAAACTCTCCCGACGTGTCGTACTTGAAGAAACTGAAATAAGGCTGCTCGGCTAGCGACCCTCGGTGCTGGTAGGAGTGATGATGGGTCATCAGACCCGCAAAGGCGTCGCCACCTCCGCTATAGGTCTGCTGGAAACAGAGTGTCTCCTCGTATCCCTGGGCCAGCAGAAACAGTCGCAGATCCGCCCCCCTGCGGACGGCCTCGTTGACGGCTAGCGGCGATCCCTGGATGACCTCGAGCTGACCGTTTTGCTCGAGGGCCAATTCCCAGCTACTCTCCATCAAAGCACCTCCTTGATGCCAACATCCTGCCTCGTGTCACCTCGAAACAGCAACCTCGTCAACATAATAACATCTTTGCAGATGCACCGTGCCTGATTTCATTCGGCCTTCCGGTCGCTTAAAATAAACCGTCTGATGTCCGTCAACTCTTAACCAAAGACAATCTTCTCGAGGAACGGCAGGTAAGCATGAATTTCAAAATGATCTCACTGGGAATCTGGACCCTGGCAGCCTGTCTTCCGGCCAGTGCCCAGGAAAAATCACCGCGGGCTTTCATCAACGGCGAGGGACCCGGTTGGGTCACGCTGGGAGAAAAAGACTTTGCCGATGTGAACGGTACCGAGGACACCTGGAAATTCGAGGGGAACCTGATCAAGGGGACCGGCGTACCTGTCGGTGTCATGAGAACAGCCAAGCAGTACAAGAACCTGGAAATGGTCCTCGAGTGGCGTCATCTCAAGGAAGCAGGCAACTCGGGTGTCTTTGTCTGGGTAATGGAGAAATCCCTGACGGATCTCAAGCCGGGACAACTGCCGCGCAGTGGCATTGAAGTCCAGGCATTGGATCATGGCTACGCCACCCGGTTCGAAAAACAGAATGGCAAGAAGTCAGATTGGTTTACTACTAACGGTGATGTTTTTGCCGTCGGGGAATCGAAGATGAAACCA
>JAYGDH010000382.1:0-12937 GCA_046583055.1 Pirellulaceae bacterium
CAATGAAGAACCCATCACCTTCAAGGATGTGGCGGGCCTCCAGGAAGTCAAGGCTGACCTGGCTGAGATCGTCGATTACCTTAAGGACCCGACCAAGTACCAGCGACTGGGGGGTCGCGTTCCCAAGGGGGTATTACTCAATGGCCCACCCGGCACCGGGAAGACGCTGCTGGCGCGGGCAGTCGCGGGTGAAGCGGACGTACCTTTTTACTCGGTGAGCGGTTCTGAGTTCATCCAGATGTTTGTCGGGGTGGGTGCCAGTCGTGTTCGCGACCTCTTCCAGACGGCAAAAGACAATTCGCCCAGCATCATTTTCGTGGACGAGATTGATGCCGTTGGGCGTCAGCGTGGAGCGGGGCTAGGCGGAGGTCACGACGAACGCGAACAGACACTCAACCAGATTCTTAGCGAGATGGATGGCTTCAACCAGAACGATTTTACGATCGTCCTGGCTGCCACCAATCGGCCCGACGTGCTGGATCCTGCCTTGCTGCGACCCGGACGTTTCGACCGTCACGTCAGCGTGAACCGGCCCACCTTGAAGGGGCGCCGGGACATTTTCAAGGTGCACGTCCGAGACGTGCCCCTGGCAGCGGACGTCGACCTCGGGCAACTGGCTGCCGTTACCGTCGGATTGACCGGTGCTGATATCCGCAACATGGTCAACGAGGCCGCCCTCTGGGCTGCTCGCCAGGACAAGAACATCGTGGAAAAGGACGATTTCGAGTACGCACGCGACAAGATCCTGATGGGTGCCAAGCGGGAAGAAGTACTCCAGGAAGATGAAAAACAAAAAACTGCCTATCACGAAGCCGGACATACGCTGACGGCCTGGAAGCTGGCCGGCGCCAATGCCGTCCACAAGGTAACGATCGTACCTCGCGGACGATCCCTGGGTTCGACCCAGACCGTACCCTCCGAGGACCGTATGAGCATGTCCGAAAATGAACTTCGTGACCATCTCACCGTGTTGCTTGGTGGACGGGCAGCGGAGCAGTTGATTTACGATGAGACCACCGTCGGTGCAGAAAATGACCTGGAACGTGCTACCAGCATGGCGCGGCGGATGGTAACTCACTGGGGGATGAGTGAACGACTGGGACCGGTCAGCTACAAGACCTCTGACGAAGATCCTTTCCTGGGACGTGAAATCCACCAGCAGCGGCAATTCAGTGAACATACCATGGAGATCATCGACTCCGAGGTTACAGCGATTCTGCATAACGCCTCCCAGACCGCCTACGCCCTGCTCAAGGAGCACGACGTGGACCTGAAAAATCTCGCCGAAACTCTCCTCTCGGAAGAAGAACTGGACGAGCCGGCGATTGCCAAGATCCTCGGACCGTCGGTCCACAGCATCAAGCAACGTTCGAAAACAGACGAGGAAACCAAGACGGTAATACCGGCCGTGTCGCAACCCACCAGTGGCGACACATCTGCAGAGGCGCAGCAAGTCACTCGCGATCATCATAGCGATGATCTCCAACCTCACGACGGTCAGCCCCCCTCGCCCAATCCCCATGAGAGCTAGTGCCATCCGCCGATGACAAGCGATCCCAAGAAATCGAAGATTCGCGCCAAGTTCCGGAAGAACCATCAACCACGGGCCAGGAAGGGTGACCTGACCCGCGACTACGAGGAACACGGTTTCGACGAGGAAGCCACGTCCTACAGCGAACGCGTCAGTGGCAAGGGAAACCTGACACGACACAAGACGATCATCGGCGATCATGCGGATGAAAGTACCAGTGGATTCGCTGTTCAGCTGCACGTGGACAAGGACCGCTGCCTGGCCGGACGTGTCTTGAGCGCGCACGGATTGGCCAGCGTCGTGGAATCCGGGGACGGCAGACGATTTCAATGTGCAACACGACAGTTACTCAAATCCCTCAGCACCGATCAACGCCACGTGGTGGCTGCAGGTGATCACGTGCTGTTTCGCCCGGAGAATGACACGGAAGGCCTGATTGAACGGATTGAGCCCCGGCACGGTATTCTCAGCCGCACCAGCAAGGGCCGGCAACATGTTATCGTGACCAACGTCGACCAGTTACTGATCGTGGTCAGCGCCGCCGAACCAACCCTCAAGCCGAACCTGATCGACCGGTTCCTGATCACGGCAGAAAAAGCCGGAATCCGCGCCATCATCTGCATCAACAAGATCGACCTGATCGATCCCGCTGACCTCCAGCCGTTGATCGGTGTCTACGGGCAAATGGGCTACCAGGTCGAACTGGTATCTGCCGAAACAGGTTTTGGCATCGAGTCGCTCAAGCAGCGTGTCAAGGACATGGAAACCGTCTTGGCCGGGCAATCGGGCGTTGGCAAGTCCACCATCCTCAACCAGGTTGAACCTGGCCTGGACCTACGTGTCAACGAGGTCAGCAGGGACAACCAAAAGGGACGTCACACGACAACTGCCGCTGTTTTACTGCCACTTTCCATCGGTGGTTACGTCGTCGACACGCCGGGAATCCGGCAACTGGAGTTATGGGACGTGATACCGGCGGAAGTAGCCGGCTACTTCCGCGACCTGAGGCCCTACATCAACCATTGCCGTTTTCCAGATTGCACGCACACCCACGAAACGCTCTGTGCCGTCAAGGATGCCGTCGCTGACGGGCTACTCGATACACGCAGGTACGACAGCTACTGCCAGCTTATCACTCCCGAGGGCTAAACGGGATTCGTCTCAGCGGACATCCCGACGGTCCACCGGTTGCCAGGGCACCGCTCCACCCCGTTGCACCTGCACTCGCAGCGCTCGCGACAACTCGCGGAACACTTTCCGTTCCTTTCCTGCCAGGTTCACCTTCTCCTGGGGATCTCGTTGCAGGTTGTATAATTCCAACGGTTCAAAGGGACTGTTCTGCAACAACTTCCATTCACCCCGTCGAATCGCCTGGATGGTGAGACCGCCGTAGCGATCCCCTCCTTCACGACGCTGGAAGAACAAATCTCGCTTCTCTGCCGCCGGGGTCTTCCCCAGCAACGTGGGCAGGAAGGACACGCCCTCGATCAGGTGGTCGATCTTGATACCAGCGGCCTCGCACAAGGTGGGGTACAGGTCCATGGTCATGACCAAACGCCCTGTCTGGCTGCCGGCCTTAATACGATTGGGCCACACCACGCAACCGGGCACCTTGAGTCCACCCTCGTACATGCTCTGCTTACCGTCACGCAGATTGCCATTGTTAGCCTGGACCGATAGTTGGCCACCATTATCCGAGGTGAACACGACCAGCGTATTATTCGCCAGGCCAGTTTCCTCCAGTGTTTTCATGACCTTGCCAATCCCATCATCCATGTGTTCGATCAGCGCCACGAGCTTGGCACGGCCGGGATCGATTTGAGGATGACGCTGCTGCACCCGCTCCACCCAGTCCCGTGGCGGTTGGATCGGCGTGTGGGGTGCATTGTAGGCCAGGTAGAGAAAGAACGGCTGCTCCTGGTTGCGACGAGATTTCAAATAATCGCAGGCCCAGTCGCTAAACAAGTCCGTGGCATGCCCCTCGGGGTCAATCTCTTGTTCACCGCGACGCATGTAATTGATATTGTGCCGGCGATGAAGATAGTAATCATCCATCATGTCCCCCAGGAACCCGTGAAAGAACTCAAAGCCGCGATCAGTCGGTCGATCAGGTTTCTTCAGTCCCAGGTGCCACTTCCCAATGATGGCAGAGGTATAGCCTGCTTTCTGCATGATCTGGGGTAACAGGACCGCGTCCCGAGCCAACTGCCCCCAACTGTTTTCCGGGTGTGTACGAATCACACCCGGCACGCCCACCAACTCCTGGTAACGGCCGCTCAGCAGGGCGGCACGGGTGGGAGAACAAACCGGGCAATTCGCGTAAAAGTTTTCGAACCGCATCCCGCGACCAACCAGTTGGTCCACATGGGGTGTCTGCATATCCTTGGCGCCATAACTGCGCAAATCACCATAGCCCAGGTCATCTGCCAGGATGACAATAACATTGGGCCGCGTTTCCGCCGCCCAACTCGTTGCAACCGGCAGCAAGCTGCCTAGCAGCACCAGCCACCAACTAGACTTTCGCCACAACCTGGACGCGTTCATATACATTTTCCAGTCACTCCTCGGTCTCACATATTTAACGTTTAATCTCTACTCGGAGGCTGCCAACTCCGGGAAATGCATTGCCACGGGCAACGTTTTCCAACTGTCTATCCTATGCTTCCGGATAAATGCGTGGCACCCCCCAGGCCCACACCAGGGTCCACATGGCTCGGTTCTAACGAAAATCAACCTTTTCTTTCCATAACCTTAAATACCACCGTGATTTAAACCTTGACCTTCGCTGCCAGGAAAAATAAAATCAACCTCGTTGGCAAAGCCTGCTCCGGGCCACTGGAAATGGTCTTTCCCGACGGCGATCCGCTGACTGGCCCCGCTGACTGGCCTGCGGCGGCCTCCGGCGGTAAGAGTACTTATCCTTAGAACCGTTTTTCCAGCGCATGCGTACAGGTTCCCTGTATTTGCTTTACGTGTTCCTCAAAGGCGTCTGATGACGACTGACCCTTCTGATCATCGAACGGAAAACGACTCCCAGCCAGTCGACGCATCCGGTGCCCAGGCCCCGGAAAACCCGGATGATAGCTCATCGTCCGTGGCAGAACCGTTTTCCGACAACCAACCTACCGTCATCTCCAAGCGTCCTCGGCGCTCCAGCAGCGATTACAGGTTAAACGCGACCCCCGCGGAACTGGGCGAAGTGTTGGAAGGACGCCGCCTGGACTATTTCCAGCTGGAGGAATTTGTCGGTGGCGGGGGCATGGGTGCCGTTTTCCGCGCTATTGATACGAAGCTGGGACGCACCGTAGCGGTCAAGGTCCTCTCTCCGTACCAGACAGACGAGGCCAACCTGAAACGATTCAAGAACGAGGCACAAAGCGCCGCCCGACTGGATCACGCCAACATCGCCCGTGTTTATTATGTCGGTGAAGATGACGGATGGCACTTCATCGTTTTCGAATTCATCGAGGGGGTCAACCTGCGTGACCTCGTCAATCACAAGGGGCCTCTCCCGGTCCCCGAGGCAATTACCTACACTCTCCAGGCCGCCGCCGCCCTGGACCATGCGTCGACACGCGACCTGGTTCACCGCGACATCAAGCCCTCCAACGTTCTTATCACGCCACAGGGGCAGGCCAAGGTCGTGGACATGGGCCTGGCCCGCCTGCATCACATGGAAACCAATTCGGCTGACCTCACGGCCAGCGGTGTGACACTCGGCACCTTTGACTACATTTCGCCCGAGCAAGCTCGTGACCCTCGCAATGCCGACGTACGCAGCGACCTCTATTCCCTGGGATGCACACTGTACTACATGCTGACAGGAATGCCGCCATTCCCCGGCGGTACGGTCCTGCAAAAATTACTTAGTCACAGCAGCGAAACACCTGCTGAACTAGGATCCTTTCGAGATGACCTGGACGCAGACCTCTGCGCCATCGTGGACCGCATGTTGGCCAAGCAACCCGCTGAACGTTACCAGACACCCACCGATTTAATTGCTGACCTTTCCTCGCTCGCTAGCAAGCTCGGCATGACCGACACCCCCACCGGCATCAGTCACTGGGCTGAACCTCACTCACCTCGAGAGCGATGGATTGAACGACACTTACCCTGGGCCGCGCCGCTGGCCGCCCTGGTCCTGGTAGTCATCGTCCTGGAACGCGTCACCCAATCTCGATCGACTTTCACGATCAGCGAACCACGATTCAGCCAATTGCCGTTTGGCCAGGAGAACACCACGTCGGCCACGCCCTCGACAAGAAACAACTCTAACGCACCGGCGACTGGTCAAACCAACCCAGCCACGTCAGCACCTGAACAGGGCGGCGCATCCGGCACCACGGTTCCGGGAACCGAGGGCACTGCGCCCGCTACGGGTGTGCCCGCCGAGAAAAACGATACAGACTCCGAGATCAACAATCCGCTAGCCACCGAAGGTCCGGATCCCAGCAAGACCGTTGCGGAAACTGGCCCCGATGACGGTTCGTCCGGTTTCCCCGTCCCCCCGACCACGGCAACGGGCAACGGGGCGACACCCCAGCCAACCACGGTTATCGTGCAGCCTCAGCAGGGGACCTTGCCCGCGACAGCCACCGGGGTTGAGTCACTGGATGCCGCCATTGAACTGGTCCAGAACAACCCTTCCATTACCACGATCGAGATCGCCTCGAATACCAACATGGAGATCCATCCGTTCACGCTGCGCCTGGGCCCTGGCACGGGTCGTCGCCTCACCATCCGCGGGTCGCAGGGAACGTCCCCCTTGCTGGTTTTCCGACCCACCGACTTTGACCTGGAAACCCCGTCTCCCACGATGATCCAGGTTATCGGCGGCAACCTAACGCTGCAAAACATTCATTTGCGACTCGAGCTGCCAGCAGAGTTTCGACAATCATGGACAGTCTTCGGCCTCCAGGACACGGAACGTTTGCTGCTGGAACGCTCAAGCATCACGGTCACCAGCGGCGCCGGTGCCGGCGGCAGCAACCCGATCACGGGTGTCGCTTTCTTTGAGTTCCTGCCCCCTGAAGCCGACGACATGACAGACCTGTCGAAAAGCCCTGGGCAAATGCCTACCCCGGTTCCCCAGTTAATTCTGCAGGAGTCTATTGCTCGCGGTCCCGCCACGCTGGTCCGCACCATGGGCGCGATCCCCTTCAAGTTACGTTGGAATAACGGCTTGCTGGCCACCAACGAGCGACTGCTGGAGACCATCGGCTCAGAGACCAAGCCTCGCTGGCAGGATGGTATCGTGGACATCGAACTGCAGCACGTGACCGTGGCGGCGAGGCAGGGACTTTGCCTGATGAAGGGAAGTGAGAGAAGGCCTTACGCCGTCGAGGTCATGGCCACATTGCAACACTGCATCATCATTACCGACCCAACATCACCCCTGTATTTACAACAGGGCTTTACCAATGCGGAAAGCGTTGGCTTGCGACCCAAGATCTCCGGATCTTCAAACTACTATCAAAACACGGACCTGGTTCTGAAAGTCCAGCCACGTGACCTGGCAGATGAAGACCAGCTCTTTACTTTTGAATACATCCAAAGCAATCGTAACTCGGAACTCATTCGCTCCTGGTACGATGAGATAAACTATCGCCCAGGGACCATGATCTCCTGGCGGGAACAACAGGTTCCACCAAGCGACCTGCCATTACCTCAGCAGACCATTACCGACTACCTCCTGAACGAGCAGGACAGCGGATTCGAAATGGATCCTCCGGGTGCGATTGCCGCCGAACTGCCCGTCATTCCGCTCCCCACGGTCCTGCCGGTACCGACGTTCCCATTCAGCTTACCGGTCACTCCCACGCCGACACCTTGATCCTCCCCACCTGGCACGTCCTGCAGGCAGGCAAACCTCTCTAGGTTCCTCGCCGTGGCCATCGTACAATGAAAGCCTTGCCCATCCTGTCCGCCAGGACGGCGCACTCCGGCCCATTACCGTTCAGCAGTGGCTTCCCATGAGTCCCCAGTACCTTACCGCTCCGGTCGACAGCACGCGGCTTCCTAACGGCATTCCTTATATCATTGGCAATGAAGCGGCCGAACGATTCAGCTTCTATGGCATGAAGGCCATCCTGGTCGTTTTCATGACCAAGTATCTTCTCGACTCCACGGGCGGCAAGGACCTGATGGGGGAAGAGCAGGCCAAGGGCTACTATCACATGTTCACCTCGGCGGTCTATTTCACGCCGATCCTGGGAGCACTGATCGCCGATGCCTTCTGGGGAAAATACAAAACGATCCTGGCTCTCTCGGTGGTTTACTGCGCTGGCCACCTGACGCTGGCACTGGACGAAACCCGCCTCGGTCTGGCCCTGGGCCTGGGACTGATCGCGCTGGGTTCCGGCGGCATCAAGCCGTGCGTTTCAGCCCACGTCGGGGACCAGTTTGGCCGCTCGAACCATACGCTACTGGAAAAAGTATTTGGGTGGTTCTACTTCTCTATTAACCTGGGCGCATTTGCCTCGACACTCCTGACCCCCTGGCTACTCGAGAATTACGGATCGCACGTGGCGTTCGGTGTGCCCGGCATCCTGATGGCACTGGCCACGTTCATGTTCTGGATGGGACGTCACGTCTTTGTGCATATCCCCGCCGGTGGCATGGATTTTCTCAAGCAGACCTTTTCACGAACAGGCCTTGCCTCGATCAGCAGCCTGTTCGTGATCTACGCTTTCGTCGCCATGTTCTGGGCCCTCTTTGACCAAACCGGTTCCGCCTGGGTCCTGCAAGCCGAACGGATGGATCGTTATTTCCTCGGCTTCGAGTGGTTGCCCTCTCAAATCCAGGCAATCAACCCGATCATGATCATGGTCCTGATTCCCGTTTTCAACGGCATCAAGCTATTTCGTTGGCCAGGCTTGTATGACCTACTCGATCACGTGTTCCCGCTAACTCCGCTCCGCAAGATCAGTATCGGTTTCTTCCTCACCGTGCTGGCCTTCCTCATTCCGGCCTGGATCGAGATGCGTCTGGCTTCAGGTGAATTCGTTAACATCGTGTGGCAACTAGGTGCCTACGGGATACTCACCACGGCCGAGGTATTCGTCTCGATTACCTGCCTCGAATTTTCCTACACCCAGGCGCCACGAAAAATGAAGTCGCTGGTGATGGCCTGCTTCCTGATGAGCGTCTCGCTGGGCAACCTCTTCGTTGCCGGCGTGAACTTCTTTATTCAGGAAGAAGGGGCTACCTTCCAGCCTGACGTCACTGGCACTTACGCAATCGAACTTTCCGTCTCGGATAAAGAACGAACCGCCTGGAGGACGATTACCATCACCGTTCTTAACGACAATCCTGCTCACCAACCACAGCCAAAAACCGACGACAGCAAGCCAGACAAACCAACTGCCAAAGCGGGCCACCTACTGAGCACCAAGCCCGGCAAAGAGATCCGTCTTTACGCAAAGGCCGATCGCGGTGACGCGCGTGGCAAACAGTCCTACGACTGGTCCTTACGCTCTGCCCCCAAAGAGAGCAAGCTAACCACCAAGGACCTGCAGGCTCGTACCACCCGCAACCCCACGTTTGTGCCAGACGTGGTCGGGGCTTACGATCTTGAATTCACTTTCCAGATTGGTGACCAGCAGGCCACCGATACGGTTCGCGTGCTCTGCAGCAACACCAATACCCCGCCGCGTGCCATCGCCGATAACATCACCTGGAGTTTTCGCGAAAACCATCCCGTTGCACTCAACGGTTCCAGCAGCTTTGACCCGGATGGCGAACCCTTAACGGCCAACTGGCGACTTGTCGACAAGCCTCCCTTCAGCCAGCGGAAAGAAAACGATATCGCCAATGCCGACCAACTCACCGCCGGCAGCAAACTTTCCGGCGCCAGTTACTACATCTTTTTTACCCTCTGCATGTTGGGGACGGCCATCCTCTTCATTCCTGTTGCCATGCGATACCAGCTCAAATCGTACCTTCCCGGTACCAGCGATGACGAGAACTCCGCGCTCGAATCCTAATTTGCCAGCAGGTATCCCCACCCCCAAACGACCAACTGTCGGCTGCGCGAAAAATGTATTTCCTCGGCAATAAATAGGAGCTACCCCTGCCTTGACAAAACAAACGCAAGCCAGTCAACTAGTATGCTTACGCGAGCCACACCGAAGCTGGCCTCCGAGTTATTCTCCTGTACTTCAGCCGGTGGGTTTTCACCACGAGAATAACTTCCAACCTGGTCCAGCACAGTTCAGCCAGTTACTAGGAGAGCACAAAATGACGAAACGACTTATGGGAATCAGTTTATGCCTGTTCCTCGGCGTTGCTATGGTACTAACCTTAACGTCCGGTAACGTGGAAGCCACGCCGAATGTCAAGAAGGCTTTTGACGCCACCT
Organism: Pirellulaceae bacterium; assembly: GCA_046583055.1. Taxonomy (GTDB): domain Bacteria; phylum Planctomycetota; class Planctomycetia; order Pirellulales; family Pirellulaceae; genus JAZADA01. Next base: position 9,891 of record JAYGDH010000382.1, read on the forward strand.
ACGTCAAGACCAGCACCAGTGCTGATTTCAAAGCCGCTGCCGCCAAGGCCAAGTGCAATGTCTGCCACTATGGTAAGAGCAAGAAGAATCGCAATGACTTTGGCAAGGCGATTTCCAAGTTCACCAACAAGAAAGAAAAAGACGCTACCAAGCTCGCTGCCGCCCTGAAAAAGGCTGTCCTCGAGAAGAACGCTGACAAGGCAACGTTTGAATCACTGATCAAGGCTGGCAAGCTTCCTGGTAAAGCTCCTGCCGAATAGTCAGTAGGTTCCAAGAACTCTACAAAAAACCGGCACCTTTCGAGGTGCCGGTTTTTTTGCGCACCCATCGTGGCATCTTCACCGTGACATTTCAATGACCACGTTAAACACGATCTCTTCACCCGGCGACAGAACTCTTAAGCCACAGGCATCCGGCCCGCGCTCCAACTGGTAAGCGGCTGACACCATCGAGTAGGGTTCGATACAGAGTGCCTCGCGATGGGGAGGCGTATAGACCACACAGTGAGCAAAGGTGGTGTCAAAGGTCTGTGTCACGCGCAGCCCACTATCCGGATCTTCAATCGATGTCACCACCTGATCTTCAGCGGCTGTCAGCCCCGTAAAAATATCGTCCAGGACCAATCCCTCGAACGCCTTGCCGGCCTGGTAATCCTCGTCGGCGGACAGGTCCAGTTGGTTCCCTGTCGGAATCATGTCCACTAGCTCCCAGCGCCGTGACACCGGCAGTTGCACCTGGCAACGACCAGCCTCCTGGCCCCCCAGTGGCAAGGAAAAATAGGGGTGCGTCCCCAGCCCGAAGGGCAGGGGGGTGTCCGACGGGTTTTCCACGCGATAGCTACATTGCAGCCGGTCCGCCTGAACCTGGTAATCCGCTGTCAGTCGAAAATCTGCCGGCCATTGCTCAAGCAGGGCGGGATCATCCACCGATGCCTGGAATTGGCCCACCACCCGGTCCGAATCCTGTTGAATGACGCGCCAGGCGCGCTCGTGTACGAAGCCGTGGATCGCATTCCCCTGCCCATCACCGGCTGGCAGCGGATAGTCCTTTCCTTCCCAGCGGAAACAAGTTCCCTGGATCCTGCCGGGAAACGGAAAGAGAATCGGGATACCGCTGCCCGAGGGCCGTTCCGTACCGTTCTCGAAACCTGGGGCTGACCAGATAATATCCACATCCTGGTCGCCATGCTTGACGACCAGGCGGTAGCAGTTAAAGCCAAAACCAGCCACGATCTCCGCAGTTGTATCTCCCGTGGCATCAGTGATTCGAATGGATTCGGGTGCCATGATCACTCCTCCCAAGGATACCTGTATTAACAAGAAGCCAGCGAGCAGACTGCTGGCCGCTCATTCACCCGAGCTGCTGCCGCTTCCCGTTCCTTGCTCAACCGAGCCACGACGGTCATCAACAGGACGATCAGGATCATCAGCGAGATCGTGCGGACGGCCACGTCTCGGCGAAATTTACCAAAGGCGACGGCCGACAGGTAATGGATGAGGGCTAGGGCACCGAGCAGGGATAGACCAAACAGCCCGGTTGCCACCAGGCTGCCTCCCATCAGTTGCCGTTGAGCAGCGGGCTCCATCTCGAGCACGATCCAGATGCCCACGGGCCATTGCAACAACGTGGCGACCAGTGCCAGGCGTGCCCCCCAACGGGCGGGCCGCACCGAGTCCACGCTGGATTCGGAGCCGCGCGATTGCTTGAGAGCAAACACGACCAGGGCGATGCCGGTCACCGCCAATGCGGCCAGGCAGAAATGAAGCGTCCGAGCCACCACGTAACCATCTACCAGGCGTGCTCGGAACTGTGCGCTGGTCAGTGCTTCGCCTGCCGGATCCAGCTGGGAAAAGATCAAGAACAGGGGCGGGAAATGGTAGAGCAGGTTCGTGCTGGCCAGCAGTGGCAACAACCATCGCAGTCGCCGCTTGGCAGGACAACAGGTCGTTGCATCTCGCCAACTCCACCGGTAGCCATACAGTAAGCCTGCCGAGAACAGCCATTCCCAGACGCCGAAATGGACGCGCGAGGCCACGCGCATCAACTGGGCACGGTACTCGGCGTCCCACAGGAAGCAACCTGCGGCCAGTCCCACCAGCGTCCCGATGACGAGACCATGCAGCGTCGCTTTCAGCAGGAATCGTCCGGCGTGGCCTGCCTGTTGGTCGCCACGGCCTTCCTTCCAGTCCAACCAGAGGCAGACCAGCGGGCCGGCAGCGGCCAGGTCGACACACAGAAGATGCAGCCCAAGAATGAGCGAGACGAGGATTTCGAGGAGCATGATTTGGTATGGGCTAGGGACATGCGAAAACGTTTGCTGTTGATCTACTCTAGCATACCGGACCGATCATCTTTTGTCGGCTCCCAGGGAACCTCTGGGCCTCGCAGGTGGGGATCCGGATTGACAGACCGCACCCTCGAGAACTAGCATTGGTAACTTAATGGCAGGCGTTCAGCGTCTGTCTTGGGGCGATTAGCTCAGTTGGCTAGAGCGCCACGTTTACACCGTGGATGTCACAGGTTCGAGTCCTGTATCGCCCACTAGGCCGGTTGGCATGGTTTCGCACTCGGCAGCAAGTGGCTGTAAAACCGGGCTTTTTTCATGCCCAGCAGATTGACTCTGCCGGTCCGTGCGAGGCCTTGCGTGCAGGTGCTGCGTTGGATTCTGCGTCGCCTTGGCTCTTCCTGTCAAAAGACTTGCCGGCGCCGCCCCAGCGGGCGAAGATGGGGGCTGTGTGAATATCCTCTCAATGTTTTCTGCTTGTCAACAACAGCTATGCCTAACGACCCTGAACAACAGTCCGACCCGATCGACAAAAGCCTCGGCGACCAGGCGACGGTCCTAACGCGGCACGCTTCAGAGGTTTTGGCTCGGTGGAGTATTGTGACTCTACGACATTGCATCAACTACTCAGTTTCGTCGAGCGGAAGTCCGGTGGAGACCAGTTCGATTCCGCTCAGCAGAGTCCTGCCCGAGCGCGAAATCAACTTAACTTCGCATGTGTTCGAAAGAGCTACGTTCGAAAACTCTCTCACTGCGCATTTCA